>JAILMV010000189.1 GCA_024692185.1 Bacteroidales bacterium
GGAATCGATTGCGAAATTCTACGGCTACTTCGAATAGCAGTCAGAAAAAGAATAAGGTGCGTCAGACTCCGCAGTTCCACGCTTGAGTTCAGGCTCGGGCCCCATCCGGAAGCGGAGTCTGACTCCTTTTTTAAGCTCGTCAAAACTGACGAAGTTGCTGCTGCGAGGGCGGCCGCCAACGCTCAGGGACTGCACATAGACATTCTCCGCAGAGTTGTCCTCCGCAGTTATGCAGAAGCTCTTCCCGTCCGGGCGACGTACCTCCATTTTCTTGAACAGGGGCGAGCCCTGGGCATATTGGCCGGATCCGGGACATACAGGATAGAAGCCCATGGCGGAGAAAACATACCAGGCGGAGGTCTGGCCATTATCCTCGTCTCCGCAATACCCATCGGGGGTAGCGGAATAGAAACGGTCCATTACTTCGCGTACGTATTTCTGCGTCTTCCAGGGCTGTCCGCTCCAGTCGTAGAGATAGAGCATGTGCTGCACCGGCTGGTTCCCGTGCGCGTAATTTCCCATATCCATCACCTGCATCTCACGGATTTCGTGGATGGTACGGCCGTAGTAGCTGTCGTCGTAGAGCGGAGGCATGGTGAACACGGTGTCCATGGTCTTGTTGAAGGCTTCCCTACCTCCCATAAGGGAGATAAGGCCTCTGACGTCGTGGAATACGGACCAGGTATAGTGGAGGCTGTTTCCCTCGGTGAAATCCCCTCCCCACTTAAGAGGGTTGAAGGGACGGCGGAAACTGCCATCCAGACTCTTTCCGTTCATCAATCCGACTTCCTTGTCGAAAAGATTGCGGTAGTTGAAAGCCGCCTCCGCATAGGGCCTGATTTCGTCCTCAGGCTTTCCGAGGGCCTTTCCGAACTGGTAGATGCACCAGTCATCATAGGCATATTCGAGGGTGCGGGCAGCGCTTTCCTTGATTCCTATGTCGAAGGGAACGTAACCCAGGCTGTCGTAGGCCTCGTGCCCCAGACGGCCGGAGGAATTGGCACTTTCCAGCACGGAATGCGCATCGGAAACCACAGCCTTCCAGAGTTCTTCGGCATCATAGCCCTTTATCCCGCTCAGGAAGGCATCTGCCACCACCGAAGCGGAGTTGTTGCCCACCATGCACCTGCGATGCCCAGGAGTGGCCCATTCGGGCAGGAACCCGCTTTCCAGCCAATCATTGACCAGGCCTTCCTGCACTTTGGAGGCCACGTCCGGATAGACGAGGTTCATAAGCGGAAAAAGGCAGCGGAAGGTATCCCAGAAGCCGGTATTGGTAAAGAAATGTCCGGGATGAACTTCGCCGTCGTGGGGACTGCGGTGCAGCCTCTTTCCGGAAGCATTTATCTCGGAAAGGTCCATGGGAAAAAGCACGGCACGGTAGAGGCAAGAGTAGAACGTGCGGAGCTTGTCCGTATCTTCATCCTCCACGCGGATGCGTCCGAGGGTCTCGTTCCAGGCCTTGCGGCCATCTTCCTCAAGCTGGGCGAAGGACTTCCCTTCCACCTCCTTGAGGTTCTGCAGGGCCTGTTCTTCCGAAATGAAGGAAGATGCGGTCAGCAGCGAAACCTGCTGCCCTTTGACCGTATGGAAGCCCAGCAGGGCCAGGCAATGCTCTCCTTCGGCCTCCAGGGCCCCGGGAAGCTCGTTTCCGTCCGATACCAGCAGCACGCTTTCGATGGGCGTGTCGCTCTTTATCACGAACCAGCTGGCAAAGCCTTCGGCAGCCCCGCCGCTGTTGTAGGAATTATAGCCGTAGATGGTCCCGGAAGCCTGGTCCACCCTGAGGGAAGAACCGCCGTGATAGGCATCTACCACCAGATAGGACATCTCCCTCTCCGGATAAGTGAGGCGTATGCTTGCCGCAGTCCTGGTGGGAACTATTTCCGTAAGGACGTCGTGCTCGGCCAGATATACCCCGTAATAATAGGGTTTGGCCGTTTCGCTCTTGTGCGAGAACCAGCTCTGGCGGGCGTTTTCCTCCCATATGGGACCGGTGGTGACCGGCATTATGGAATAATTGCAGAAATCGTTCAGCCAGGGACTTGCCTGATGGGTCTGCTTGAAACCGCGTATCTTGCAGGCGTCGTAGGTATATATCCAGCCGTCTCCGTTCCTGCCGGTCTGGGGTGTCCAGTAATTCAGGCCCCAGGGCATCCCGGTGGCAGGATAAGTGTTCCCCGCTGACAGCTGATACGACGAGTCGGTGCCTGTCAGGGTATTGACATAATCAACAGGATCGGCATCGGACAGTGTCTTAACACCGCACGATGCCGATATCAATGCCATCAGACATATCGCAGACAGGCGCATATGTCAGATTCTTTTCAATATTTCCTCTGTCTGTGCTTCGTATCCAGGTTTGCGGAGAAGGGCGAACATATTCTTCTTGTAAGCCTCTACGCCGGGCTGGTTGAAAGGATTGACTCCGAGCAGGTAGGCAGAAATGCCGCAGGCGAACTCGAAGAAGTAGAAGATGGCGCCGAGATTGTACTCGTCTATCTTTTCTATAGCGACCTCGATCTGGGGTACGCCGCCGTCGATGTGGGCAAGCTTGGTGCCGAGGGCTGCCATTGCGTTGCAATGCTCCACGTGCTGGCCGGAAAGGTAGTTCAGCTGGTCCAGGTTCTGGGGATCGTTGCCGATAACTACGCTGCGCTTGGCTTTCTCGACCTTAACCACGGTCTCGAACATCACGCGGTCACCTTCCTGGATGAACTGGCCCACGGAGTGGAGGTCGGTGGTGAAGTTGACCGATGCGGGGAAGATACCCTTCTGGTCCTTGCCCTCGGACTCGCCGTAGAGCTGCTTCCACCATTCTCCGAGATACTGGAACTTGGGATTGTAGTTTACCAGGACCTCGACCTTCTTACCGGCCTCGCTGTAAAGGAGATTACGCATTGCGGCATATTCCACGGCTGCGTTCTTCTCCCCTTTTTCGAGGAGCTCGGCACGCTCGTCGGCAGCGCCCTTGAGCATAGCGCGGACATCGAATCCAGCCAGCACTATGGGCAGCAGGCCCACCGGAGTGAGTACGGAGAAACGGCCTCCCACGTTGTCGGGGACCACGAAGGTGCGGTAACCTTCCTGGGTGGAAAGGGTCTTGAGGGCACCCTTCTTGGCGTCGGTGATGGCCACGGTGCGGGCGGCAGCCTCATCCTTGCCATATTTGTTCTCGAGATAGTCTTTTACGATGCGGAAGGCTACTGCAGGCTCGGTGGTGGTTCCGGACTTGGAGATGACCACGCAAGCGGCGTTGCTCTCCCTGACGAGATCCATGAGCTCTGCGAGATAGTCCTCGCTTAGGTTGTTGCCGGCGAATACCACGCGCATCTCGCCCTCGGAGCGGACGAACTGATGGGAGAGAGCCTCGATTGCGCAGCGGGCGCCGAGATAGCTTCCGCCGATGCCGATGACTACTGCCAGGTTCACTCCACGATTCTTCCAGTCTGCCTTGATGGCCTCGCAGTCAGCGATTATGCTTTCGGGAGTATCGATAGGAAGAGTCTTCCAACCGAGGAAATCGTTTCCGGCACCTTTTTCACCTTCGAGGACGTCGAAGGCGTCAAGTGCCTTGCCAAGGTATTCTTTGTAATCAGATTCTTTTACGAAGGAGCTGCAGCCCCCCAATTCAACTTTTACCATATGTCTCGTGTTTACTTTTCTAACAACGGGCACAAAATTACTAAAATTCTTCTTACTTTTGTAGTTATGACACTGAAAAACATAACCGTCATCGCAGCAGTAGCGCTGCTGGCCTTGACATCCTGCGCCGGGAAAAAGTCCGGTTATCCTACAATAGACCAAAAAGGTAAGACGGCCATCGTAGCCCACAGAGGTTACTGGAACTGCGAGGCAGGCGGCTTTGCCCAGAACTCCATCGCCTCTCTCAAGGCAGCCCAGGACAATGGCTTCTGGGGCAGCGAGTTCGACGTGCACATCACCACCGACGACGTGGTACTGGTATTCCACGACGAAGTTGTTGACGGAGCCCGCATCGACACCTGCGCCGCCGAGCGTTTCGCAGAGCATCGTCTGCCCAACGGAGAGAAAATCCCCACTATTGACGAGTATCTTAGCCAGGGAGAGAAATCTTCCAAGACCATGCTGGTGCTCGAGCTCAAGCCCGAAATCACCATGGAGCGCGAGGATGCCCTCGTGGACAAGTGCATCGAGGCCCTGGAGGCCCACAAGCTGCTGGAGCCCACCCGCGTAATGTTCATCTCGTTCAGCAAGTACATCTGCGACCGTATTGCCGCAGAATACCCTGATTTCATCAACCAGTACCTCAACGGAGACTATACTCCCGAAGAGCTCTCAGACAACGAAATCAATGGTTTCGACTATCACGACAAGGCCATCCTCAAGGACAGCACCATAGTAGAACGTGCAAAGAAACTCGGGATGTCAACCAATGTCTGGACGGTCAACAAACCCGAGCTGATGCAGAAATTCATCGAGCTCGGAATCGGAGCAATCACCACCAACGAACCGATGGCCCTGCGCGAAATCCTCGGCGAGAACGAATATAAGACGAAATAGACTCTACTGGCTCTCCAGCCACTTTCCTATAAGCTCGACCCTCCTGGCAAAAACAGGATAGTCGAGCGTTTCGTATCTATCCCCTTCCCTGTTGGTGTTCATGGTGATTCCGGAGGTGAACATAAGAACCGGAATCCCCCTGTCCAGGAAGACCTTGTGGTCGCTTACCTTACGGTAGAATAGCTCGGTGAAGGAGCGGCTGCCGTAGTAGTTGTAGTAAAGATGGAGCTTGCTGTCCGCATTGGCCTTTTCCAGACCTGCCTTAAAAGGACTGCCCCCCAGAACTATCAGATAGTCCTTCCAGAACTCGTCCGGAGGTGCCAGGCTGCTGCCCAGAATGTCCAGGCTGACCACCATCCTAAGGCGGCGGGCCTTCATGTGCTCCTTCAGCGCCGCTGCCCCTGACAAATTGGCATGATGCCCATCCACGAAGGCCAGCACCACATCGTTACGGTCCTTGAAGCGCTCCGCCAGATATAGCAGGGCAGCCGTGCCGGAGGCGTTGCTGTCCGCTCCGGGATAGAGTTTCTCCCCTATCCGGCCCAGCCCGTCATAGCTGGCCATCAGCAGCAGGGCCCTCCCCTGATATCCGCTCCGGAAGGCCAGGATATTGTGCCCGATTGCTCCGGAAGATGTCCGGAAAGGGATCATCTCCACTTCATAACCAAGCTTGCGGAGACTGCCGATAAGGTAGAAGGATGCCCCCGAAGAACCGGCCGTGCCCGTCTTTCTGCCCGCACAGAGGCTGTCCGACAGGAATTGCACGTCCCGGCGCAGGGTCGAATCAAGTCCGGGACCTGGAGCGGCCTCGAGAACTGCCGCCGCCATCAGGGAGCAGAGAAAAAGAATTATTTTTGCCCCACGGGCGGAAATCGGCATAATAAATGTTATCTTTGTTTGTTTATACGCAAACAGCGCAAAAATAATGAAAAAGTTCGGGCTGGCAATACTCTTTTTGATAGCGCAGGTCATATGGCTTGCCGTGCCGCTTTCCGCCCAGTACGACAAGGACGTGTTCTTCCTGCGCGGCCGCCAGGCCTTCTCCGATGGGAAATACGCCCTGGCTATTGAGAATTTCAATGTTCTGGCCCGCCTGGACACCACCGACTATTGGAACTATTTCTTCCGCGGCATCTCCAAATACAACCTCGGGGACATCCGCGGAGCCCAGCAGGATTTCGACCGCACGGTAAGGCTGAACCCCATATTCACCAACGGATACCATTACCGCGGCATCACCAAGAGCCGCCAGGGACAGTACGAAGAAGGCCTGAAGGACATCAATAAGGCCATCTCCCTACGCCCGGGCTTTTCCGGACTCTATTACAGCCGCGGAGTCACCTACTTCCTTGCCCGCCGTTTCGACGATGCCATAGCCGACTTCGACCGCTACATAAAGAACGAGCCCAAGGATCCGGGTGCCTTCCTGAACAGGGGTGCCTGCTATCTATTCAGCAAGGATACCACCAAGGCCCTTGAAGATTACAACAGGGCCATCGGCCTGGACCGCTACGATCCCGAAGCCTATATACGCCGTGGGCGCGTCTATGCCTCCCGCCAGGACTATGACATGGCCATCGAAGATCTTGACCACGCCATACAGCTGGACAGCAGCAATACCTTCGCCTACTTCAACAGGGCGCTGATGTACGCCGACTGCAATGAGCCCAAAAAGGCCATGGCGGACCTTGACCGCGTGCTGAAGGATGAACCCGGAAATGCCCTCACCCTCTATAACAGGAGCCTTCTCAAGGCCCGGCTCGGGGATTACGAAGGAGCGCTGGACGATATGGACAGGGTAATCGGCATAAATCCGGGCAACGTATTGGCCTACTTCAACAGGGCCGGCTACTTCATCGAAATGAATCG
>JAILMV010000221.1 GCA_024692185.1 Bacteroidales bacterium
GAGCGCCTCGGGAATACCGCCGTGGCGCAGGAATATATGCGGCGCGCAGGCTACTGGAAGAACGTTTTCGACCCTTCGCTGGGCCTTGCCAGGCCGCGTTACGCCGACGGCAGTTTCAAGCCTGAATTCGACATCAAGCAGACCGTGGGCCAGGGCTTCATCGAGGGAAATGCCCTCAACTATTCCTTCCACGTTCCCCAGGACGTGCGCGGGCTGATGCAGGCTATGGGCGGTGACAAGCGCTTCGTCGCCAATCTCGACGAGCTCTTCGGGAGCGATCTGCCGGCCTACTGCTATGCGGACAACGAAGACATCACCGAGGACTGCCTGCTGGGCGGATATGTGCACGGCAACGAGCCCAGCCATCATATTCCATATCTCTATGCCTGGACCTCCCAGCCCTGGAAAACACAGTATTGGCTGAGGGAGATCATCGACCGTTTCTACCGTCCGGAGATACGCGGATTGGGCGGAAACGACGATTGCGGGCAGATGAGCGCCTGGTACATCTTTTCCGTGCTGGGCTTCTATCCCGTGTGCCCCGGCACCGACCAGTACGTGCTGGGTGCCCCCTATCTCCCCTATGCCAAAGTGCAGCTGGAGAATGGCAGGACTCTGGAAATCAAGGCCCCGGGCGTGAGCGACAGCAAGCGTTACGTGAAGGCCGTGAAGCTGAACGGCAAACCCGTCAGCAGGATGTATCTCACGCATTCCGAGCTGCTTCAGGGCGGAGTGCTGGAGTTCACAATGAGTAAAAACCCGAACAAGCGCCGGGGCATTTCGGCCGACGCAAAACCGTATTCATTATGAGAAGATTTCTTTCATTTTTGACCTGCCTGCTGGCCGTCTCGGCCTTTGCGCAGGAGAGGCTCGTCGATTATGTGAATCCTTTCATCGGGACTGATGGTTTCGGGAACGTATATCCCGGCGCGCAGGTACCTTTCGGGGGCATACAGATAAGCCCGGATACGGACGATTACGACTATGACGTTGCCGCCGGCTACAAGTACAACAAGCCCACCATAATGGGTTTCAGCCTCACCCACCTCAGCGGAACCGGCATTCCGGACCTGGGGGATTTCCTCTTCGTCCCGGGCACGGGCAAGGAGTCCCGCTTCAGCCACGAGCGCGAGAGCGCATCTCCCGGATACTATGCGGTGGACCTGCCGGATTACGGTGTGAAGGCGGAGATGACCGCCGCCTGCCGCAGCGGAATACTGCGTTTTACCTATCCAGCGAGCGATTCTTCCTTCGTGAAGATAGACCTGGACCACACTCTGCGCTGGAAATGCGAGTGGTCATCCGTCCGCCTGCTGGACGAGCATACCATCATCGGCAGCAAGATAGTCGCGGGCTGGAATCCGGACCGCCGTGTATATTTCGCGGCCCGCTTCTCCGAGCCGATAAAGGACTTCCGCATACTGCAGGAGGGAAAGCCGGTCATCTACAACACCAAGCGCTTCCGCAGCTCCCTGGAGGCCTGGGGGCGTGGTCTGGAGGCAATAGTGAAGTTCCCCACCCGCGAGGGGCAGCAAGTATGCGTGAAGGTGGCGGTTTCGGCCGTGGGCACCGACGGAGCCCTGAAAAATCTTTCAGAACTGGACGGGCTCTGCTTCGAAGACGTACGCAACCGGGCGGAGGAACTATGGGAGAAGGAACTGGGCAAGTACGAGCTGGATCCATCCTGCGACCGGCGCACCAAAGAGACCTTCTACACCAGTGTCTATCGCACCGCACAGCATCCTTTCGTGTTCCAGGACGTGGACGGGCGCTTCCTTGCCCACGATAAGACCATAGGCAAGGCAGAAGGCTTCACCAATTATACTACATTCTCGCTCTGGGACACCTACAGGGCCTTCCATCCCCTGCTGAACCTGGTGAACAAACCGCTGCAGGCGGACATCGCAAACTCCATGCTGGAGCACTACGACAAGAGCGCCGAGCATATGCTCCCCATCTGGTCGTTCTATGGCGGGGAGACCTGGTGCATGATAGGCTACCACGCCTGTTCGGTGCTGGCAGACATGATGGTGAAAGGCGTGCAGGGCTTCGACTACGAAAGGGCCTTCCAGGCCATGAAGGCCACTGCCACCAATCCCCACTACGACTGCATCCCCGAATATACGGAATTGGGCTATGTTCCCTTCGACAAGGAGAAGGAATCAGTCTCCAAAACTTTGGAATATGCTTACGATGACTGGTGCATCGCCCAGGCCGCGAAACTGCTCGGGCACGAGGAGGATTACGAGTTCTTTATCAAGCGCAGCCGCAACTATCGGAACCTGATCGACCCCGAAACCTTCTATATGCGCGGGCGTGATTCGGAGGGCAATTGGCGCACACCTTTCGCCCCCATAGCCTACCAGGGGCCCGGTTCCGTGAATGGTTGGGGGGACATCACCGAAGGCTTCACAATGCAATACACCTGGACCGTGCCTCACGCTTTCGAGGATTATATGGCAATTGCCGGGAAGAAGTTCCTGCGGGAGCGCTTGGACAGCATCTTCAAGCTTGAGATGAGCGACGACATTCCGGGCGCCCACGATATCTGGGGCCGCATCGGAGGCTACTGGCACGGCAACGAGCCCTGCCACCACGTGCTCTATCTATACAATAAGCTGGGCAAGCCGCGCGAGTGCCAGAAATGGGTGCGCTACGTCGCGGACCACTTCTACGGCAACACTCCCGACGCCCTGAGCGGCAACGACGATTGCGGGCAGATGAGCGCCTGGTATCTATTCAACTGCATGGGATTCTATCCGGTGTGCCCGGGGAGCAACGAGTATGAACTGGGCTCTCCTTGCGTTCCGGGGGTGAAAGTCCATCTGTCCGATGGGGCCGTGCTGACTGTCCGGACCAAGAACTGGAGTCCGGAGAATGTTTACGTGAAGGCCGTCTATTTGGACGGTGTCAAGCTGAAAGGCACTACCCTCAAGTACGAGGACATCAAGGACGGAGCGGATCTCCTGTTCCAGATGTCAGGGTCACGGTAGCGTATCTTGATTTCCTTCCCTTCCGCTTTCTGCAGGGCTTCCAGCAGTTCCGGGTCGTTCTTCATATTGACGGCCCAGATGTGCGGAGAGTCCACTGTGCGCAGCGGTATGTACTGATGATTGCGGGAGCGGTGTTTCTTGGGTAGGGAGCGGTTGAATTCCACCACTGCAAGCACTTCAGGGGCAGGTTCCTTGCTGCGAGGGACGTCTATCCAACGGCAGCCGGGGAGCTTGACCTGAACCTCTCCTTCGGTGGATCCACCATAGATATTCAGTACCAGACGGGTGCTGTCGGCGATCCAGGCGGAGGCCTTCTCCTTTGCCGGACGGCCTATGACCTTATAGTCGAGGCGGTATCCCCTGCGGGAGAAATCTGCCAGATAATAGCAGCGGGGGGATCCGCAGTTCTGGGTTGCGGAGGGTATCCCCTGCTCGTCGGGAACGCCTCTCCACCAGGATCCGCAGGCCGCGCCTGCGAGAACTTCTTCCAGGGCCAGTCCGCCTGGGAATTCCAGCAGGTGGCGGGCCATGGTATGGGTATGTCCGCACATCAGCAGCATCTTGGGATGGGCGGAAAGAATGGCCTCCAGCGAGTCCAGGGCCTTGAATTCGGAGAAGGGGATGTGGGCGCAGAGCACGGCGGGCATCTTCTCGGACGTGGCGGAGAGCTGCTTTGCGAGCCAGGCCTTCTGGTCCTCGCGGAAGCCTCCTTCATAGCCTTTGCCGCCCTTGCTCCGGACATCATCCATCATAATGAAACGGACCCCGCCCATCACGAAACTGGTGTCGGTGGGGCCTATCACGCGGCGATAGCTGGCCATGTCGCGGGCCTTGCCCTCCTGTACCGTGCGGTCGAAACTGACTGCCCTGCCCTTCTTGAGGCCGTAGAAATCGCGGTCGTGGTTCCCAGGCACGCAGGCCCAGGGGAAAGGCAGCGAATCCAGAATGGCACGGGTAGGCACCAGCAGCGCCACATCGTCGTTCACCAAGTCCCCGAGGAAGATGGCAAGGTCGAGGTCCTTACGGGCCCCTATTTCCGCATAAATGGACTTCCGGGCATAGCCCAGCTCAGTTTCGTCGTCCACCTGCGGATCTCCTATAAAAGCTACCCGCAAGCGCTGGGCGCTTAGCGGGATAGCTATAAGGAGTAAAAGTATTACGTAGAATCTACGCATTATTCGGGAAGCACGTCGTCTTCGAGACCGATGGAGTAAACGTGGAAGCCATCTTTACGGCCCTCTTCAGGGTAGATGACAATAGCATTGCCGGCCTTGTCGAAAGCGAGTCCCATTGCGCCGTAGGAGCCGGGAGCATCGGGGAAACCGACGAAATCTTCCCACTGCTTGTCGGCGTTCATTGTAGAATACTTGACTTTCTTTTCGGCGTCAACCATAACTGCAAAGAACTCCCCGGTAACAGGGTTGATGCCGAATCTGGCACCGTCAGGAGTTCCGGAGCTGCTCATACCGATCTTGAATGGAGCGCCATAAGGAGTAAGGGCTGTTCCGTCAAATTCGTAAACCTGCATCGATCCTGCTTTCCAGAGAGCTGTGAATACATACATCTTTCCGTCTTTGCTGGCGAGACTGAGGTTGCCGGGAAGAGCAGTCTCCTCGTCCGTGGGGATGTAGTCGGCCACAAGCTGCTTGCTCCAGGAATTGGCGGCAAACTCATAAATGTAGAGGCCATAGCGGTTGATGGAGAATACTCCATAGTACTTGTCGCCCACATATGCGTATGCAGAGTTCCAGTAGCATCCCTGATTGGAGGAACGGTCACCGCCAGTCTTCACGTAAGGAGGGAGTTCGCTGATTGCACCTTCCTTCCATTCGTTGTTATCAAGATAGATGACACCCGTACTGCGGTCGCTCTTCATATAGAGTACGCCTGGATTGTTGGAAGCGCCGAAATATATCTTTGCTGCACCGGAGGTCTTGGGGTTGCTGGCGAAGCCTGCGGGACCGACCACTTTCCAGGAACTGCCGTCGAACTTGCGGATGGAGAAGGTCTTGGAAACGTCACCTCCAACATAGAGTACATAGGGAGTTCCGTCTTTATCGAAAGTGAAGTTGCAGAATGTGGCTGCAACGGCTTCTGCTGCATCGATTATGCCTTCTGCACCGACCTGCGCGAATTGTCCTTCGCTGTATTTGACCACACCGATATTCTTTACGCCTTCTGCAGGAGTGAATGTATAAGCAAGATAGATTTCACCGGCTGGGCTGATTGCGACCTCGTAGGAGGAAGATGTGTAGTTCATCTCCCCGCTGCTGATGAATTTCCCAGCCGCTTTGGAGGTGATCTGGAGGATCTTGCCGATCTTGACCTCGTACTGGGCGCTCTTGTTGGATTTGCTGTTGGTAACTACGATGTCTACGGCGTAGCTGGCGTCGAAACTGGCCTTGCCATTCTCGACTGCCTCGTCATTCACCTTGATAACATCGTTCTCACCGGCAGTGAGGGTGGCCACGAAGGTCTTGCCCTGGCCGCCGCCGGGAACACGGATAATCATCGATTCGGAGATGACTTCCGGTGCATAGTCTGCCTCGAGGCCTTCGTTGTCGGCCGCGAGAATCTGGAAGGAAACGAGCTGGGCCGGGGTTTCATCTACCGGTTCCGGTTCATCTTTCTTGCATCCTACCGCCACTATGGCGATGGCTGCGATCATCCACAGATACTTTTTCATTTCTAAGAGTTTTATGGGTTAATTGTATTTTTCTATAGTATGGCTGCTGTATTTGGCGCTCGGCCCGGGGTAGCCTATGGTTACGTCGGAATCGGAAACGCCCGTTATCCGTATCGTGATGGTGTTGTCCTTGGAAGCATCTACCACATGGCTGAGGAAATTGATGCGGAAAGGTTTCTTGTAAACACCGGGTTCGAACTCGATGGAGCGGATATCCCGCTGCAGTTCATAGTCCACGCCCTTGGTCAGGCCGTCCCCTACTATGATCTCGAAATCTACTTTGAGAGGGGTGCTTCTCTGCTCGGAGACCAGCTGGAAATAGTAGGTCATGACCAGGTTGTTGGATGAGGCCAGCACACGCGAACTAGCTTTGCCGTCCTCGTCCTGGATGGAGACGAAGAAATCCTTGAAAAGGAGGTCGTCGGGCCTGTCGGAACAGGAGGCAGCCAGCAACAATGCGGAAAGGACCGCTATAAGTTTGTTAATTTGTTTCATAGCCTTCATTCTGTATCATAGCTTCGTTGGACTGCATCTCCATCTGGTCGATGGGGAGGATGAAGCGGTTGTTGGGATAAGTTACGGTCTTGACATCTGCGTTGTTGGTACGGACCAGATTCTCCTTGCGGCGGATGATGTCGAAAATCCTGTGGCCTTCGAAGCAGAGTTCCTTGACCCTTTCGGTCTTCACGGCCTCCAGTAGTCCGTCCACGGTAGAGGGCAGCGAAACCGCTGTGGTTTCCACGCCCCTCGCCCTGGCAATTATGGCTTTCAGGTCATCAGCTGCGGTAGCGACGTCGGCATTGTGCTTCAGGACGGCTTCTGCATGAATCAGATACATCTCCGAGGCGCGGAACACGAAGTTGTCGTGGCACTGCAGGTTCTCGTCGATGATGCTCTTCTTCCAGAGGTATTTGCAAACCGCATTCGGAGTCTGGCCGGCTATCAGGCCGGTTTCGTTAGCTTCGGGGACATAGGTCAGCAACTGCTTGCGCACATCGTCCGCATCGTAGATGCCGTACATCAGCGGAGCGGGCTCGAACTTGGCGCCGCCGCTGCGGGTCGGGTCGAAGAAGCTGGACAGGGTGGAGCTGGCCGCATAATTATTTATACGCAGTATGGCTTCGGTGCCGGGCACTGCCTGGGAAGTACGATACATATTGATGTACTCCGAGGCGGGACTGAGGGCCACCTTGTCCATTACGGATTTGGAATACTGCGCAGCCTTCTCCCAGTCTTCCATATAGAGGTAGATCCTGGCCAGCAGGGCTTCACAAGCTATATATGATATGTGGTAGCAATCGCTGATCTTGCTCTTCTGCACGGCGGCGGGAGCCACTTTTTCCACCTCGTCGAAAAGGGACATCGCTTCTGCCAGGTCGGCAAGGATCTGGGCATAGACCTCATCGACGTTCTTGCGGGGCAGTTCCTCGTTGAAGGCGGCCACGTGGGTAAGTATGGGGATGCCTATGTGCTTGTGGTCGGCCGTATAATTGTAGGGCTGGGCGTATGCATTGCAGATGTCGAACATGGCGAGAGCCCTTGCGAAATGGGCCTGGGCCATAATCTTGCGCACCACGGCTTTCTCCGACGCCGTCCAATCCTGATCGAGGTTTATCTGCCCGTATTTGATGATGTAGCTGACCTGGGTAACGATGGACCATCCGGCCGCCCAATAGGTGCGGGGGTAGGTGGCAACGTGATGCTGCTCCATCTGATAGTTGAAGAGCAGACGGTCGCCATCGTCGGCGGAGGCGGTGATGTTGAGCAGGTCACCGGCTATCTCGGCGTATTTGATGCGTATCGGATAGAAGGAACGGAGTTCCGCGTGCAAGCCTTCGCCGGCAGCCACATAGCCGTCGTATTCCTTCATGAATCCTTCGATGGTATTCTTTCCTATGACTTCTACCGTGAGCAGTTTCTTCTCCATGTCGGAGCAGGCAGGGAAGACTATGGCCGCGAACAATGCGGGAATCAGGTATTTAGCAATTCTCTTCATAATCCTTATGCTTTAGAAACTGAAAGAAACTTGGAATGAAAGGCCCCTGCGCATACCGTCGGAGTACTTGAGGGTCTTGTAGCTGTTCCTGTCG
>JAILMV010000003.1 GCA_024692185.1 Bacteroidales bacterium
GACAACTTCGTTACCGAAGTCTCCATGGACGAGGTGGACGAGGCCCAGACCCCCGAGGAACTCCGCTACATCCTCCGAGAAATCGCCAAGGAAGGAATTCCTATCCAGACCATTGCCCCCAAGTTTACCGGAAGGTTCAACAAGGGCGTGGATTACCGCGGGGACCTCGCCCGCTTCGAGCGTGAGTTCGAGCAGGACCTGATGGTAATCGACGAGGCCGTCCGCGAATACGGACTTCCGGAGAACCTGAAGCTCTCCATCCACTCGGGATCGGACAAGTTCAGCATCTACCCCATCATGGGCCGCCTCATCCGCAAGCACGACAAGGGCATACATATCAAGACCGCAGGCACCACCTGGCTGGAAGAGAACATCGGCCTTGCCGTCGCGGACCCCGCAGCCCTCGAGCTTGCGAAGAAGATCTATGTGAACGCCCTCGGCCGTATGGACGAACTTACCGTTCCCTATGCAACCGTCATCGACGTGGACGTGGCCAAGCTGCCTACTCCCGAAGAGGTTGCGAAGTGGGATGCCGAGACCTACGCCCGCACTATGCGCCACAACCAGGAGGATCCCCTCTACAATCCTTCTTTCCGCCAGCTGATCCATGTCAGCTACAAGATCGCGGCCGAACTCTCCGACGAGTTCCTGCCTGCCCTCGAGAAACATACCGACGTGATAGGGGAGCAGATTACTGCCAACCTCTGCGACCGTCACATTGCACGACTTTTTAGCAAGTAGCCTATGAAATATTCATTCGAAGACCTGAAAGGCCGCAATTGCGTAATCACCGGAGGTTTCGGTGTGCTGGGCACTGCCCTGACGCGCGGTCTCGCGGAAGCCGGGGTCAACCTGGCAGTAATCAGCCGCAGCAAGGACAATCCCGCCAAAGGCGAGAAGATTGCCGAAGAATTCGGCGTGAAGTGCCTCGGCATCAGCGCCAGTACCCTCGACAAGGCAGCCCTGGAAGCTGCCCGCGACCTAATCCACGAGAAACTTGGAAAGATCGACATACTAATCAACTGCGCCGGAGGCAATTCCCCCAAGGCTACCTGTGCCGTGGAGCAGATGGATGCCGATACCGACCTCGCCCAGAGCTTCTACGGGCTCGATATGGAAGGTTTCCAGTTCGTATATGACCTTAATTTCAAGGGCACCTTGCTTGCCACGATGGTCTTCACGACCGATATGATAGAGGCCAAGAAGGGTGTGGTGCTGAATATTTCGTCCATGAACGCATTCCGCCCTCTGACCAAGATTCCCGCATATTCCGCAGCCAAGGGATCCATCAACAACTTTACCCAGTGGTATGCGGTACACGTGGCCCAGCTGGGCATACGTTGCAACGCCATCGCTCCCGGTTTCTTCCTCACCGACCAGAACCGTTTCCTGCTCACCGACGAGGCTACCGGAGCGCTCAAACCCCGCGGAAAGAAAATCATAGCAAACACTCCCACGCATAAGTTCGGCGAGCCCGAAGACCTGGTGGGAACCATGCTCTACCTGCTTAGCGACATCTCTTCCTTCGTCACCGGAATAGTGATTCCCGTGGACGGCGGATACAGTGCATTCGGAGGCGTTTAATATTATGGCAAAATACAATAAGATTCAAACTTTGACGGCCATGTTCGAAACCGGAATAGTTCCGGTGTTCTACAATGGCAATCTGGAAATCAGCAAGAACGTGCTGAAAGCCTGCTACGACGGCGGAATCCGCGCATTCGAATTTGCGAACCGCGGCGACTTCGCGCAGGAAGTCTTCGGAGAACTCGTGAAATACGCCAACAAGGAGCTGCCCGGCATGATTGTCGGTATAGGTTCCGTGGTAGATCCCGGCACTGCCGCCCTCTACATCCAGCTTGGCGCGAACTTCGTGGTAGGACCCCTCTTCAATCCCGCAGTTGCTCCCATCTGCAACCGCAGGAACATCCCTTACGCCCCCGGATGCGGCAGCGTAAGTGAAGTAGGTGCCGCCCAGGAAGCCGGCTGCGACCTTTGCAAGGTCTTCCCCGGCGACGTCCTCGGCCCTGCTTTCGTGAAGGGCCTCCGCGCCCCCATGCCCTGGAGCCAGCTGATGGTAACGGGCGGCGTGAAACCCAACCGCGAGAACCTGGAAGGCTGGTTCAAGGCCGGAGTGAGCTGCGTTGGAATGGGCAGCAATCTTTTCCCCAAGGACGTGATAGCAGCAGGCGAGTGGAGCAAGATCTCCGAACTCTGCCGCGACGCCCTCGCAATCGTAAAAGAAGTAAGATAAACAGATATGAGTACACAAACTAAACTTATGACCAACTGGCGCTGGTGGCTTTGCTCCCTGCTTTTCGTGGCAACGACCGTCAACTACCTCGACCGCCAGGTTCTTTCGCTGACATACGAGAACTTTATCAAACCCGAGTTCCACTGGACAGACGATAATTACGGCACGATCACCGCATTCTTCTCCATCTTCTACGCAATCGCCTGCCTCTTCGCAGGTAAGTTCGTGGACTGGATGGGCACCAAGAAGGGTTATCTCATCGCCATAGGTGTATGGTCCGCCGGCGCCTGCCTTCACGCAGCCTGCGGCTGGGCGACCGGCCTCATCGTGGGTGAGGACCTCATGGCCCTGAGGGGCGTGGAGGTCGCTTCCAACGTGGCCCTGGCCATATCTACCACATCCGTCTATCTCTTCCTGCTCTGCCGCGGCATACTGGCCCTCGGCGAGGCCGGAAACTTCCCTGCAGCCATCAAGGTGACTGCCGAGTACTTCCCCAAGAAAGACCGTGCATTCGCGACTTCCATCTTCAATGCAGGTGCTTCCGTGGGCGCTCTCGCAGCTCCCCTCTGCATCCCGCCGCTCGCTATGAAGTTCGGTTGGGAGATGGCCTTCATCATCATCGGTGCCCTCGGTTTCATCTGGATGTTCTTCTGGGCATTCATGTACGAGAAGCCGGAAAAGAGCAAGCACGTGAACGAGGCTGAGCTCGAATACATCCACCAGGATGATGCCGAAGACGCCAAGGCTGCCGCCAAACCTGCGGAAGAAGAGAAACAGATCTCCCTCTGGAAGTGCTTCGGCTTCAAGCAGACCTGGCAGTTCATCACCGGTAAGTTCTTCACCGACGGTGTGTGGTGGTTCTTCCTGTTCTGGGCTCCTTCCTACTTCAGCAACCAGTTCAACGCCCCCGTCACTACCTCCCTCGGCCAGTGGCTGATCTTCACCCTCTACCTCATTGTTACGGTAGTTTCCATCTTCGGCGGATATCTGCCTAAGATCTTCGTGGAGAAGAAGGGCATGCATCCTTATCCCGGACGTATGCTGGCCATGCTCATCTTCGCATTCTTCCCGCTCTGCTCCCTCCTGGCGCAGCCTCTGGGTATGAAGTTCGATTCCGCGTGGGTGCCTGCCATACTGATCGGCCTTGCAGCCGCAGGACATCAGGCCTGGAGCGCGAACCTCTTCTCCACCATCGGCGACATGTTCCCCAAGAGCGCAATTGCCACCGTCACCGGAATCGGTGCCATGGCCGGAGGCGTGGGCTCCATGTTCATCCAGAAGATTGCCGGCCGCCTGTTTACCTGGTCCGAGCAGATGGGTGATGCTTTCACCTTCCTCGGCTTCAGCGGCAAACCTGCAGGATACTTCATAATGTTCTGCTTCTGCGGCGTGGCATATCTGATTGCCTGGGTAATAATGAAGTCCCTGGTGCCTAAGTACAAGCCTATCGAACTCTAGGCATTTTTGCTATATTTGCACCATGGTTGTGAGATTGATTAAAATTGCGGCTGTATTGTCGCTGGCCATGGTGCAGATAGGCACGATGGCCCAAACTCCCAGGATAGCATCCGATCTTAAGTATGGCGCTGACGGTAAGTTCAAGATACTTCAGCTGGCCGATACACATATCATAGCAGGCGACCCCCGCTCCGAGCGTGCGCTGAACAACGTGCGTGAGATGCTGGACACGGAAAAGCCTGACTTCGTAATCCATACGGGCGACGTTGTCTTCGGGAAACCGGCAGGCGAGTCCGCCCGTACTGTTTTACAGCTGCTGGTGGACAGGGGCATCCCCTTCGCCGTAGCTCTTGGTAATCACGACAGCGACTTCGACCTAAGCAGGACCGAGATGTATGCGGTCATCCGTTCCATTCCCGGAAACGTGAATACTCCGGACGACCTCGGTATCCACGGCTGCTCCAACGACATCCTCACCCTCTCCGGGAAGAATGGCGTGGATCGCGTGATCTACCTTTTCGACTCCGGCAACAGGGAGTATCCCGCCGGGGTCAAGAGCTGGGGCTATGTGCATACTGACCAGATAGAATGGTACCGCGCTGCCAGCCGCTATTTCAGTTCACAGAACGGAGGCAAGCCCGTGCCGTCCATAACTTTCATGCACATCCCCTTCCCCGAATACAACGAGGCCGCCCATTCCAAGCGTAAGATGGTGGGCAATTTTGGCGAGGAACCTGCCTCCCCGAAATTCAATTCCGGGCTCTATCTTGCAATGAGGGAGATGGGAGATGTTTATGCGGTAGTCACCGGCCACGACCACGACAATGACTTCGTGATGATGTGGCAGGATTTCTTCATGATCTACGGCCGCTTCAGCGGTTGCGACACGGTTTATAACAACCTCAAACCCAACGGAGCCCGCGTCTTCGAGTTCACGGAAGGCGACGACGGCTTCCGCACCTGGGTGCGCGTCAACGGCGGAGGCGTGGAGCAGGAACTCTACCTGTATCCAGGCATGAAGAACCTCTTTTCTCCCCGCGAATAAGCTATTGGGTTATCGAACATTGTTATTTGTCCGCAAATTCTTAACTTTGCGGACAAATTGTATTTATATAATGGCAAACATCGAGTATAGCGAACAGGAGCAGATCCGTAGGGAATCACTTGCTAAATTGCGTGAGTTGGGAATCGAGCCTTATCCGGCAGCATTATATCCCGTAAACGAGACGACGAAGAATATTACCGAGAACTATGACCCCGAGAAGGGGAACTTCGCA
>JAILMV010000081.1 GCA_024692185.1 Bacteroidales bacterium
GCGGTAGATTATCTGGTATATACCAACGAGGTCATCGGCAATATAGTCGAATCTTATCCCATATTCTGGATGGTGCTGGCGATGCTTATAGTGGCCGGCAGCATCTGCGCCCTGATGGTCCGCGGGAAAGATATCAGCGAAAGCGGTATCAGCAGCTGGAAGCGCTGGCTGGCATCCCTGGCGGTGCTGGCAGTATGGGCGCTGGCCGGAGGATTCTGGCTCCACTGGGGATATCGCAATCTGCAGTCGGAGAACCTCTACGCCACCCAGCTGCAGGAAAACGGCTGCTGGGACTTCCTGGAGGCCTTCATGTCCAATGAACTGGACTACGAGCAGTTCTATGCAATGCTGCCCGAGGAGAAGGCGGAAGCCCTGCAGAGAGAGCTCTGCGGAATGGACGGAGACGGAATTCGCAAGGAGGTAGATGAACTCTCTCCCATCAAGAAGAACATAGTACTTATTACGATAGAGAGCCTCAGCGCAGATTTCCTCGGCCGCTATGGCAACAAGGACGGGATCACTCCCAACATGGACGCGCTGCTGGAGAAGAGCCTGGTCTTCGACAATCTCTTCGCCACCGGTAACCGTACCGTCCGCGGGCTGGAAGCCGTAACCCTCTGCATACCTCCTTCTTCCGGCGAGAGCCTGGTAAAGCGCCCCGAGCAGAGCGAGTTCCTATCTACCGGAAGCATACTCAGGCAGAATGGCTATCAGACCAGCTTCATCTACGGCGGCGACAGCTACTTCGACAATATGGGTACCTTCTTCCGCAACTGCGGATACGGAATTGTGGACAAGAAGGATTACGACAAAGACGCAATGGTCTTCTCCAACATCTGGGGCACTTCCGACGAGGACAGCTACCGCGAGGCCATCCTCCGCTTCGATGCATCCTGGGAGAGCGGCCAGCCCTTCTTCGCCCATATCATGACCATCTCCAACCACCGTCCCTACACCTATCCGGAAGGCCGCATCGAGTATGACGGCAATCCTATGAGCCGCAGGGCCGCAGTGAAATATACCGACTGGGCAATTGGCAAGTTCCTGTCGGACGCCTCCGAAAAGCCCTGGTTCTCCGAGACCGTCTTCGTGATATTGGCCGACCACTGCGCATCTTCCGCAGGAAAGACTTCCCTGCCGCTGGAGTGCTACCACATCCCGGCCATCATCTACTCACCCGGCTTCGTGGAGCCCGGCTTTGTCGACAAGGTCTGCTCGCAAATCGACGTCATGCCCACGTTGTTCGCGATGCTGCATTTCTCCTACGAATCCGGCTTCTACGGCCGCAACATACTCGACCCCGACTTCAAGGAGAGGGCCTTCATGGCCACATATCAGGACCTCGGCTACTATGCCGACGACGTTCTGACCGTACTCTCCCCTGTCCGCCAGGTACGCCAGTATGAGATAGTGCGCAAGGATGGCTGGCAGTTCGAGGAGATAGAGGCCGCGGAAACCCACGAAAAAGTGCTGGAAGAGGCTCAGGCCTATTATCAGGTAGTGAATCAGGCCTACTCGAAATGACCCTTTTCCTTACCGGCAGCCCAACGAGATACGGGGAGGACAGATTTACGACGGACAACGGCTTCCTGGCCCGCGTCAAGGAGTGCCTGCCCCCCTCTCCCAGGGTATTGCTGGTGAGTGCCGCGCCCGATGACCTATCCTTCACGGATTCGGTGCTGAAGGGGATGTCCGACTGCATCAGGAATTCGGGGATATCTCCCGGAAAGATAGTGATGCTGGACCGCAGGAATGCCTCAAAGGCGGCAGCCCTGGTGAAGAAGGCCGACTGGATAGTGCTCTGCGGAGGGCATGTCCCCACGCAGAACCGTTTCCTCCACGAAATCGGCCTACGGAAGCTGCTGGAGGGCTATGACGGAGTGGTGATGGGCTGCAGCGCAGGGAGCATGAACTGTGCGGATCTGGTCTATTCCCATCCGGAATTGCCCGGAGAGGCCGTGGACCCGGACTATAGCCGCTGGCTCCCGGGGCTGGGGCTTACGGACATAAACCTGGTGCCCCACTATCATCAGGTCCGGAACGTGGTCCTGGACGGAAAGCGGCTATTCGAGGACGTGGTTTTCCCCGATAGCTGGAACCACCGTTTCTACAGTTTCCCGGACGGGGGCTACGTAATGGTGAAAGACGGCCGTTCCACCCTCTATGGCGAGGCCTGGGAGATTAGCGGCGGCCGTATGCGCAAAGTATCTGAAGAAAATAAAACATATAGCTTCTTGAATTTAGTATTTATATCTCCGCATTTCCCCGAGAGCTACTGGCAGTTCTGCGCAGGAGCCCGGGCGAACGGTATCAATGTCCTGGGAATAGCCGACACTCCCTGGGAGAATCTCCCTGAATGGTTGAGGAACAATCTTACCGACTACTACAAAGTGAATAATCTGGAGGACTACTCCGAAGTTTACCGGGCCGTGGCATGGTTCGCCCACAAATACGGCAAGATCGACTGGATAGAGTCCAACAACGAGTACTGGCTGGAGCAGGATGCCCTGCTGCGCACGGATTTCAACGTGACCACGGGCATACGTACGGACCGCATCGCAGCTATCAAGAGCAAGTCCGAGATGAAGAAATACTACCGGGAGGGAGGCATTCCCAGCGCCCGGCAGATAAAATGTTCGGAGGGGCTTGCCAAGCTGAAGGCCTTTGCAGCCGGAACAGGATGGCCCATAATTGTCAAGCCCGATAACGGAGTGGGCGCAGGCGGCACAAGCAAGATCGGCTCGGAAGAAGAGCTGGAGCGCTGGTTCGACGAGCATCAGGACAACTACAGCTACTTCGTTGCGGAAGAGTTCGTAAGCGGCCTGCTGGTATCGTACGATGCCATCTTCAACGACAGGATGGAGCCCATCTTCGAGAACAATACCGTCTTCCCCACCCCCATAATGGACAT
>JAILMV010000095.1 GCA_024692185.1 Bacteroidales bacterium
AAGCAACCTCAAGCTCCGCTACACGGCTAACTCATCTTCCGAATCCCGCTATGCCACCATCACCCTGAAGAGCAGGGGAGGGGTAGCGGAGATATCGTTCCGCCAGTATGGCGTGGACGAAAACAAAATCATCCAGGGGAATTACGGTTCGGCCACCGCAAAACAGGGCTGGCTGGAACTCCCCGCTACCAGTGCCACCGACGGCTTGGAATTCTTCACGCATACCATGACGGTCGGTTCCCGCCCGGTCAGAAACTTCTCCTACTACTACAGCTACGAGGATTTCGACGCCCTCTGGGTGGCCTATCCTCTTAACAGCGGACTGATAGGCTCCACCGTGGGTAGGAACGAAGATGCCTGGGGCTATGATCCCCAGATGCCTGAATCCTGCCAGCAATATGTGGTGAGCACTTATGGCACGGGCTACACCCGTGGCCATCAGATACCATCTGCCGACAGGCAGGGTACCCTCGACAGGAATGCCGCCACCTTCTATGCTACCAACATGACCCCCCAGGATTATGATTTCAATTCCGGAATCTGGGTCAGGCTGGAGGGAGCCGTGCGTTCGCTGGCTAAGAGTTCCGATACCCTTTACGTGGTTACCGGAGCCGTGCTTGGCAGCAAGAAGAGCCGGGACCGCCTGGGGCACAGCATAACCGTGCCGGACGCCTATTTCAAGGCCTTCCTGTTCTCCGGCACCGGCTATGGCAAATTCAGCGGCTACAGTGCTGCGGGCGTGTATATGGAGCACGACTCCAGCCTCTCCGGCGCCCTCGGCACTTACGCAATGAGCATCGACGATCTGGAGGCAAAGACCGGAATCGAGTTCTTCGTCAACCTGCCTAACAAAGTAGGAGCTGAAACAACAAAGAAATTGAAGGCCCAGCAGCCTAAGTCCTGGCTGCCGGTGTCTTGGTATTAGTACAGATATGAAAAGAGCAATAGCAATCATTCTCGCCCTGGTGCTGGTAATGCCCGCCGCCAGTGCGCAGAAGAAGCCGAAGAGCCACGTCATCGGTTTCTATAATCTCGAAAACCTCTTCGACATTTATCACGACGACGGAAAGAACGACTATCAGTTCCTTCCCGATGGTCAGAACCAGTGGACTGAGGCAAAGTACGAGAAGAAGCTTCACAACATGGCCAGCGTCATCAAGGCGATGGCCAAAGATAACGGCTGCTGGCACACCATCCTCGGTGTCAGCGAAATCGAGAACCGCCACGTGCTCGAGGACCTGGTAAGCCAGCCCGAAATCATCGCTGCGAACTACCAGATCGTGCATTACGACGGTCCCGACCGCCGCGGCGTGGACTGCGCCCTCTTCTACAAGCCCGAGTATTTCACCCTCATCGCCAGCGAGAGCATCCCCTTCACCTTCGAACCCAGCGAGATAGATTTCAGCGCCTGGACCCAGGAAGAGAAGGATAACTTCCGCACCCGCGACGTGCTGATGGTGCGCGGAACCATAGACGGGCAGATGTTCGCCTTCTTCGTAGCCCACCTTCCTTCCCGTATCGGAGGAAAGGGTGCCGACCTGCGCCCCCGCGGAGCGGAGATCATCTACCAGAGGGCTGTCGAGCTCGAGAAAGAGTTCCCCGGCATCCGCATTGTGGTGATGGGCGATATGAACGACAATCCCAGCGACGTCAGCATGACCAAGTTCATGCATGGAATGGAGACCATCGACGAGGTTGGCGAGGGAGATTTCTTCTCTCCTTTCCTGAGCATGCTCAAGGCCGGCTACGGCTCGCTCGCATATCAGGGCCAGTGGAACATCTACGACATCATCCTGGTGAACTCCCAGCTCGCCAAGGCTCCGGACGACGGTTTCAAGATTGCCAAGATCAACAGGAAGGGCTTCTATGGGCGTGTGTTCAAGAAGGACTTCATGACCCAGCAGACCGGCCCCTACAAGGGAACCCCCTTCCGCACTTTCTCCGGAGGTGCTTTCGTGGGCGGTTACTCAGACCACTATCCGACATATATTGTTGTAACTAAATAACGCTAGATATGAGAAGAACTATACTGGCAGCAGCCATCGCGCTCGCATGCAGTTTCTCCTTCACGACTCCGGCTGCCGCCCAAGAGGAGGTCAGCGGAGGCGTCAAGGGTACCGTGGTCATCCGCGGCACCAAGGAGCCTGTGCAGGGCGCCGTGCTCAAGCTCTATTCGGGAGCAGAACTGATTGCCACCGTCAAGTCCGACGAAGTCGGCCAGTTCAAGGTAGATAACCTTAAGGACGGCATGTACATCCTGGTAATCGATGCCAGCGAGTACCTCCAGAACACCGTCAACGTAACCGTGAACGACGGTTACGTGAAGAATATGTTCAACCTTTCCCTGACTCCTACCCAGAGCACCGAGAATCTGGAAGATTCCTCCCTGATGGAGTTTGACCTTGATGATTCCGGCTACAACGACAGCCCTACCATCATCTCCGGGACCAACGACATATTCAACAACATCGCCAGCTTCGGCTTCAGCGCTGTGCGCTTCAAGACCCGCGGCTACCTCAGCGAAAGCCAGGACGTGTATCTTGCCGGCGTGAAGATGAACGATGCCATGACCGGATATTCTCCCTACTCCCTCTGGAGCGGCCTGAACGAGGCCACCCGTACCAAGGAGGCCACCATGGGCAATGAGATTTCCGAGTTCGGCTTCAGCGGCTACAACGGCTCCAGCAACATCTTCGCCAACGCTACCAACGTGCGCAAAGGCTTCAGGGTCAGCGCCCTTACCAACAGCCAGTTCTATCGTCTGCGCCTGATGATGACCTATGCATCCGGCATGCAGGACAATGGCTGGGCCTATGCCATCAACGTGAGCGGACGCTTCGGCGGAAATGACTGGATCCGCGGCGTCTATTATCGTTCCTTCGCATATTATGCATCTGCCGACAAGGTCTTCGACGACACTCACAAGCTCGGTTTCATCTTCTTTGGCACTCCCGGAGAGAGGGGCAAGCAGATGGGTTCCACCCAGGAGGTCTATGATCTGGTTGGCGACAATATGTACAATGCCAACTGGGGTTACCAGAACGGCGTGATGCGCAACTCCCGTGTTGCCAAGACCCACGAGCCCGTGGCAATCGTGAAGTACGATTACACCCCCTCGGACAAGTTCCAGGCAAGCGCCACCGCGCTCTACCGCTTCGGCCGCAACGGCAACACCGCCCTCGACTGGTACGATGCCGCCGACCCCCGTCCGGACTACTACCGCAACCTCCCCAGCTATTTCTACAGCGACATCAAGGACCTTAACCGTCAGAATCAGGAAAAGGCCGCCTGGGCTTCGGAAGTCTGGAGCAATCCTGACGCATATCCCGAGTACACCCACATCAACTGGGACAGGCTCTACAACGTGAACAGCCTCAGCACCGATGCCGATGGCAACAAGCGTTCGAAGTATGTGATCCAGGAGCGCCGCGTGGACCAGAACGACTTCAACCTCGCTCTCAGGGCAAAGTACAAGGCCACTGACTACCTCAGCGTGAACGGAGGCCTCAATGCCAAGATCAACCGCACCGAGTATTACACCAAGGTAGATGACCTCCTCGGCGGCGACTACTTCATCAACATCAACAACTTCGCCGAACGCGACTTCGGCGCGGACCCCGTGGCCATCCAGAATGACCTGGATTACTACTATGCCCATTCCAACACCGCCCAGAACGTGAAGGTAGGGGACAAGTACGGCTACGATTACTTTGCCAACGTACAGAACTACGAGGGATGGGCCAACGCCAAGTATGCCTTCGGTAACTTCAGCGCCAATCTGGCCGGAAAGATCGGCTACAATACTTTCTGGCGCGAAGGTGTCTGGAAGAACGGCCTCTTCCCGGACAGCTCCCAGGGCGAGAGCGAACACCAGAACTTCATCACCTACGGCGCCAAGGCCGGCGTGAACTACGTGATTGGCGGCAATACCAAGGTATATGCCAACCTGGGCTATTACAACGATGCACCCAAGTTCAACCAGGCCTTCCTGTCGCCCCGTACCCGCAACGACGTTGCTCCCAACCTCACTACCGTCAAGACTCTGTCGGCCGACATCAATGCCCAGTATTCGGCTAACGGCTACAATGTCAGGGCTACGGCCTTCTATACCACCATCAACGACCAGACCGACCTGATGAGCTTCTACGACGACCTGCAGAATGCCTTCACCAACTTCTCGATGACCGGCATCGACGAGCGTCACATGGGTATCGAACTCGGTTTCAAGGTCCCCGTTCCCCTTCCCGGACTTTCCGTACAGGGAGCCCTCAGCATGGGTGAGTATATCTACACTTCCAACCCTTACATGACCCAGACCGTGGATAACAGCTCCGAGGTGGTCATGGACAACCAGATGGTGCCTTACTGGAAGAGCAATCCTGTTTACGGCACCGACGTGGATGGCAACTACACCGCCGAGGTCGTGGGCACGGAGAAACATTATGTTCCCAGCACCCCTCAGACCGCAGCGAGCATAGGCCTTTCCTGGAACAAGAACTACTGGTTCATCGACCTCGACCTGCAGCACTTCCGCAATGCATATCTGGACATGAACCCCTTCTACCGCACCGACCAGGCCACTGCAGGTCCCGACAACTCGGTTACCCCCGAGGAGATCATGGACCTCACCCGTCAGGAGAAGTTCGATCCTTGCTGGCTGCTCAACCTGAGCATAGGCAAGAGCTGGTACATCCACTACAAGTATCAGCTTGGCGTGAACTTCAATGCCAAGAACCTGCTCAACGACACCGCGGTCAAGACCGGCGGTTACGAGCAGACCCGACTCATCGACAATACCACGAGCAAGACCCGTTACTATCGCTTCGACTCCAAGTATTTCTATATGAGCGGATTTAACTACATGTTGAACATCTATTTCAAATTCTAGGGCCATGAAGAAAGCATTCATCATCTTAGCAGCCGCCCTTGCGGCCCTGGTGTCCTGCGAAGAGTGGGAACCGGTCTACACCCTTGAATATGACGAGCCTGCGGCTTTCGAGCCCGTTACGCTCGAGCAGATGCAGCAGATGGGAAAGAAGATCACCATCGCTCAGCTTGCTGCCAAATATACTCCCGGTGCCGGCGCAATAAAAATACAGGAAGACCTCTTCATCGCCGGCAAGGTATGCTCCTCCGACAAATCCGGCAACATCTACAAGAGCTTCTATATCCAGGACGAGACCGGCGGCATGGAAATCAAGGCCGGCCGCTCCAGCCTCTACAGCGATTACCACGAGGGACAGACTGTCTATGTCTATCTCAACGGTATGAGCGTGGGTATGTACGGTTACAAGTCCGGTAACTACGGTGGAAACGGAATGGTCCAGGTTGGCCTGGAAGATCCTACCGGAGAGTATGAGACCTCCTATATCGAGGTTCCCATGCTCATCGACAAGCACATCTTCAAGGGCGAACTCGGGGATCCCGTAGAGCCCACCACCATCGATTCCAGCAAGCTCCCCGGCAAGAACGGGACCATCGCCAACTGCAAGTATCTCGGCGAACTGGTGCATCTGGACGGCCTGAAATACGCCGACAACGTGTTCACCCTCCTCTACCTCAATTCCAACGATAACAAGAAGGAATCCTCCAACCGTATCTTCGTCGCGGACCAGACCTGGGGCGTGAAGACCTGGGCCATGAGCAAGAACCTCATGAGCAAGTATCTCGAGTCCGGCCTCTGGGATGCCATCAAGATCGGCAACAGCGGCGATCAGAAATACGGCACCGTGGGCGACCACAAGGACGCCAAGGACATCCTCGGCAACCTGGTGAACGGCAAGCATTACGGCGACATCGAGCGCCAGGCAGCCACCCTGAGCCAGTACTTTACCATGGACGGCCTGGAGGTGGCAGTGCGCAGCAGCGGTTACGGCCGTTTCGGCGACTACAAGATTCCGGATGACATCCTCGACGGAAGCAAGACCCTCAGCGTGACCGGCATCCTCACCCTCTACCAGGGCAGCGTGCAGATCACGGTTAACTCCTACGAAGATTTCACCTATGCGGACGGAACCCCTCTGCCCAAAGAAACAATGACCTTCTGATATGAAAAAAATCCTTTACATCGCAGTAGCAGCAATGGCTCTTTCATCATGTCACTCCAACCCCTTCCTCCAGGAATGGGACACTCCCTACGGAATACCTCCTTTCGATAAGATAAAAGTATCCGATTACATCCCCGCAATCAAGGCCGGTATTGCCGAGCAGCAGGCGGAGATAGATGCCATCGTGGCAAACCAGGAGGCCCCCAGCTTCGAGAACACCATAGTGCCTCTCGAGCTCTCCGGCCGCACCCTTGCCAAGGTCATGGGAGTAATGTACAATGTTTCCGAGACCGACCGTACCGATGCCCTCGATGCGGCCGTGGAAGAGTCCATCCCCCTCACTAGCGCCCACGAGGCCAACATCTCCTTCAACAAGGGGCTGTACGAGAGGATATCCGCCGTCTATCACGGGGACCAGTCCAATCTTACCCGCGAGCAGCAGATAGTGCTGAAGAAGCATTTCGACAGCTTCGAGCGTGAGGGAATCGGCCTTCCCGACGAGCAGCAGGCCAGGCTCCGCGACATCAATGCGGAGATTGCCGCCAAAACTCAGAAGATCGGCAACAACATCCTCGCGGAGAGCAATGCTTTCAAGGAGAAGTTCGGTTTCAGCGTGAGTGCCTATCCCGAGAAGATGACCACCACTGCCGACCGCGAGCTCCGCAAGGAATATTATGAGGCCTACACCACCCGCGGACATCACGGCAACGAGAACGACAATGCCCTGCTGATGATGGAGGTCATCCGCCTCCGCCAGGAGAAGGCAAAGTTGCTGGGATTCGAGAATTCCGCGGCCTACACCCTGGACAACAAGATGGCCAAGACCCCCGAGAAAGTGGACAACTTCCTCCTCGGCATAATCAAGGCCTCCACCGCCAAGGCCCGCGAGGAAATCGTGGATATGCAGGCCATAATGAACGAAGATGTTGCCGCCGGAGTGCTTCCCGCCGGTTCGAAAATCGAGCCTTGGGATTGGTGGTACTATGCGGAGAAGGTGCGCAAGGCCAAATATGACCTTGCCGACGACGAAGTGCGTCCCTACTTCCATATGGACTCCGTGCGCAACGGTATCTTCCTCTGCGCCAAGCAGCTCTATGGAGTGAATATGGAGAAGCTGGAGGGCGTGCCCGCCTACAACAAGGACTGCGTCACCACCTGGAAGGTGACTGCCGACGACGGTTCGCTCATAGGCATCTTCACCACCGACTATCTGCCCCGCGACAGCAAGCGCGGAGGTGCGTGGATGAACAATGTCCGCGACCAGTATGTGGATGCCGAGGGCAATGACGTCCGTCCCATCATCGTGAACGTGGGCAATCTCTCCGAATATATGAACGTAGATGATGTGCAGACCGTATTCCATGAGTTCGGCCATGCCCTGCACGGACTGCTTACCAAGTGCCACTATGCCTCGGTGAGCGGAACCAGCGTCACCCGCGATTTCGTGGAGATGTTCAGCCAGTTCAACGAGAACTGGGCATTCCAGCCCGAACTGCTCGCCAAGTACGCTCACAACGCCCAGAACGAGGTCATCCCCGCCGCTCTTGTGGAGAAGATCAACAATTCCCTCAAGTTCAACCAGGGCTTCATGACCACCGAGCTTTGCGCAGCGTCCATTCTCGACCTCAAGTGGCACGAGACTCAGATTCCCGAGGATATCACCACCACCGAGCAGGCCACCAGCTTCATCGACCAGTTCGAGAACGAGCTGGCCGAGGCCATAGGTCTGAACCCCGAGATTACCTACCGCTACAGGACTACCTACTTCAACCATATCTTCTGCAGCGGATACAATACCGGCTATTATGGCTACCTTTGGAGCGAAGTTCTCGACAAGGATGCCTTCAGCATCTTCGAGGCTTCCGAAGGCGGCCCCTTCAATGCCGAGCTTGCCAAGAAGTTCAAGGAGACTTTCCTGGAGAAGGGCGGCAGCGAAGAGCCTATGAAACTTTATGTGGATTTTGCCGGACGCGAGCCCGACAATACCGCATTCCTCAAAGGAAGAGGTTTAATTTAAAAACTATCATAAGTTAAATGAAAAACATCGTATTGGTACGCCACGGCGAAAGCCAGTGGAACAAAGAAAACAGGTTCACAGGATGGACCAATGTAGATTTGAGTGAGAAGGGCCTTCAGGAGGCTCTGGACGCAGGCAAAGCCCTGAAAGAAGCCGGATTCAAGTTCGACATAGCTTACACCTCATATCTCAAGAGGGCAGTCAAGACCCTCAATAACGTGCTGGACGCAATGGATCTCGATTGGATCCCCGTGCAGAAGAGCTGGCGCCTCAATGAGAAGCATTATGGTATGCTTCAGGGCCTGAACAA
>JAILMV010000109.1 GCA_024692185.1 Bacteroidales bacterium
GCAGTGCAGAAATGGGACGGAAAACTCCCCACCTACATGCTCGGAAATTCGGTACCCTTCATCGACATTACAAAGTAAAAATTGCTTCGATTTAACTATCTTTGCATCATGACACAAGACGAACTTTTCAAGATACTCGTAGCACACTGCAAGGAGTACGGCTTTATTTTTCCCTCCAGCGAGATCTACGACGGCCTCGGAGCCGTGTATGATTACGGTCAGCTCGGAGTGGAACTCAAGAACAACATCAAGAATTACTGGTGGCAGGCCATGGTGCGCCTGAACGAAAATATAGTCGGTATCGACGCTGCCATCTTCATGCACCCCAGCACCTGGATCGCATCCGGACACGTCGCAGCCTTCAACGACCCCCTCATCGACAACCGTGATTCCAAGAAGCGCTACCGCGCCGACGTCCTCATCGAGGACTACCTCGCCAAGATCGAGGAGAAGATCAACAAGGAAGTAGAAAAGGGCCGCAAGCGCTTCGGGGACTCCTTCGACGAGGCCAAGTTCCGCGAGACCAACCCCAACGTCCTCCGCGAAAAAGCCCACTACGAAGAGGTTCACAACCGCTATGTGAAGGCCGAGAACGCCAATGACCTCGAGGAATACAAGCAGATAATCCTCGACTGCAACATCGTCTGCCCCATCTCCGGCACCAAGAACTGGACCGACGTGCGCCAGTTCAACCTGATGTTCAGCACCCAGTTCGGCTCCACCGGCGAAGGCGCCAACACCGTCTATCTCCGCCCCGAGACCGCCCAGGGCATCTTCGTGGATTACATCAACGTCCAGAAGACCGGCCGAATGAAGATTCCTTTCGGCATCGCCCAGATAGGAAAGGCCTTCCGCAACGAGGTCGTGGCCCGTCAGTTCATCTTCCGCATGCGCGAATTCGAGCAGATGGAGATGGAATTCTTCTGCAAGCCCGGCACCGAGATGGAATGGTTCAAGAAGTGGAAAGAGACCCGAATGAAATGGCACAAGTCCCTTGGAATGGGAGATGAGAACTATCGCTTCCACGACCACGAGAAACTGGCCCATTACGCCAACGCCGCCACCGACATCGAGTTCAACTTCCCCTTCGGATTCAAGGAACTGGAAGGCATCCACTCCCGCACTGACTTCGACCTCGGCAACCATCAGCAGCTCAGCGGAAAGAAGCTGACCTACTTCGACCCCGAGACCAACGAAAGCTACGTCCCCTACTGCGTGGAAACCTCCATCGGCGTGGACCGTATGTTCCTGACCGTACTCAGCCACTCCTACAAGCAGGAGCAGCTCGAGAACGGCGAAAGCCGCGTGGTCCTCAGCATCCCCGCACCCCTCGCGCCCGTCAAGGCCGCCATCCTTCCCCTCGTAAAGAAGGACGGCCTGCCCGAACTCGCACAGAAGGTTATGGACGAGCTCAAATACGACTTCAACTGCCAGTATGAGGAGAAAGATAGCATCGGCAAGCGCTATCGCCGCCAGGATGCCATCGGAACCCCCTTCTGCATCACCATCGACCACCAGAGCCTCGAGGACGGCTGCGTTACCGTACGCGACCGCGACACGATGGCCCAGGAGCGCGTGAAGATCGAAGACCTGCACGCCATGATCGACAAGAAAGTATCCCTCAGCAACTTGCTTCGCCAGCTGTAATGACAAGCTTTGCCGACATAGGAAAAAAGGAGGCCCTCAAACGTCTGTTCGAGGGCTCTCCGTTTAAGCAGGTAGAGTCCGTCGCCCACCGGGTATTCCTCGAAGGCGTGGACTTCAACCTCGTTTACTTCCCCCTCAAACACCTCGGCTACAAGGCCGTGACGGCGGTCAGCGGCGAACTCTTCTCCCAGCTCCGCCATCCCGAGTCCCTCTCCGTGGTGCTGGGCGTCAGCTCCAAGCTCGACTATCCCCAGATCCAGGAACTCTGGTCCGGCATCAGCGTCGCCGCCAAGGAATACGGCTACAAGGACGTCGCCCTCGACCTCAGGCCCTCCAAGAACGGCCTCTGCATCAGCGTCTCCGCCAACGGCAGCCGTAGCAAGCTCGCCGAAGTCAGCCGTCCCAAACCCGCCAGCAAGGACCTCCTCTGCGTGACCGGCCGCCTCGGCGCCGCCTACCTCGGAATGCAGGTAATGGAACGCGAACTCGCCCGCTTCGACAAGGGAGAATCCGACCGCAAGGAACTCGAACAATACAAGATGCAGGTCGCGGCCTACCTCAAACCCGAGCTCGACCCCACAATCGTAGATAAGTTCGAGGAAGATGCAATCATCCCTTCTGCCGGCATCCTGATCACCGACGGCCTCTCCGACGCAGTCAAGCGCATAGCCGAACAGACCGGCCTCGGAGCAAAGGTTTACGCCGAGCGCATCCCCTTCGAAGGCAACTCCTTCGAACTGGGGAGAAAACTGGGGCTGGACCCTGTCTCTGCCGCAATGAATGGTGGGGAGGACTTTCAGATTCTCTATGTAGTTCCCATACTCCAGATGGAGAAATTCCGCCGCGATTTCCAAACCTTCGACATCATCGGACACCTCGCGCTTCCGGAGGTAGGCACAGTGCTCGTCACCCCCGAAGGCGTCGAACTTCCGCTCCGTTCCCAAGGCTGGAACGAACAGGAAGACCAACAGAAACCAAACGACTAAAAGCCAATACAAGATGAAAAAACTCATTACCACTCTTGCCGCCCTGATGCTCATCGCATCCGGCGCAAATGCCCAGAGCGGACTCCTCGGATCCCTCGGCAAAATATTTGGCGGTTCTTCATCTGAACAGAAAACCGAATCTACTACTTCCACCGCAGCCTCTGCGGCAGAAGGTCTCCTCGGCACCCTCCTTGGAAACGTGATTTCCCAGGCCGTCACCGTAAGCCTCCCCGGCACCTGGACATACAACGGGATTGCATCTGCAATCCAGACCGACAACACCCTCACCACCCTCGCCGCATCTACTTATAAGGAGAAGCTCGAGACCAAGCTCGACGGTTATCTCAAGAAGATCGGCATCGTTCCCGGCGTTGCCACCATCACCTACAACACGGACAATACCTTCACCATCGCTGCAGGAGCAAAGACCATCGCTTCCGGCACCTATACCTACGAGAAC
>JAILMV010000056.1 GCA_024692185.1 Bacteroidales bacterium
GCTGGTTACCGGGGAAGGCTTGGAGCACGTGTGGGAGCAGGGGAGTTGCAACTCCGAGGATATCAGGGAGATAACCATACAGTTTTCGCCCGAGCTCTTCGATACCGGCCTGCTTTCCAAGAATCAGTTCGATTCCGTCCGCAAGATGTTCGAAGACGCCCGTCAGGGGCTCACTTTCGGGCAGGACGCGATAATGAAAGTTTACTCCAAACTCGATACCATAGCAACTATCAAAGACAGCTTCGACCAGGTTATACGCTGCATTCAGATACTGCATGAGCTTTCCCAGTTCGAAGGTCGCAAACTTGCCACCAGCGCTTTCGCCAAGGCTCCGCGTAAGTCGGAAAGCCGCAGGGTGGAAACCATTAAGGAATACATACATAAGCATTACGCCGAGCCCATCCAGCTCGACACTTTGGCCGATCTTATCAGCATGAGTCCCACCTCGTGCAGCCGCTTCTTCCGTACTCACGCCGCCAGGACGATTACGGATTACATCACCGACGTGCGCCTGGGCAACGCTTCCCGGGCTCTGGTGGACACAAACGAGAGTGTGTCAGTGATTTGCTATAACTGCGGCTTCAACAATCTGTCGAATTTCAACCGTGTGTTCAAAGAGAGGAAGGGAATGACGCCACGGGACTTCAGACAGATGTATAAAAAGACGAAAATTATCATCTAGCGAAAAAGTTTGCGATAATTGACAAAAGGGTATCAGTTCCATAGCGGGTAACTCTGTAAATTTGCAACTGTTAACGCGCGTAATAATGACTGGTAACCATTTTAGGATTTCTCTCCATCTCGTTTTGTACCTTCTGGTGCTTTCCCTTGCGTCTTGTAACGTGAAAGCCAACAGGTGCGAATCCCCGGAATACTTCATCGGAACAAATATGTGGTATGCCTCCCGTATTGCCGTGGAGGAGCCGCAGCGTCTGTCTGCCGAGCTTGACTCGCTCAAGGCCTACGGCATTTCGAACGTCCGCGTACTTGCCACCGACGAAAACTGGGAGGGTATGGATCTCCTTCTCAAGGAACTCTCCGCCCGCAAGATGCAGGCAGTCCTCTTCCTGAACAATGCCTGGGAGTGGAGCGAGGATGGTTATCGTTCATACATGGAAAAGGCAGGAGCCGGTGTACAGCCTCATCCTGCAAAAGACGGATATTATGCCTATATGGTGGCCATGGCAGGCTTCGCCCAGAACGAAAAGGCCGTGGAACTCTATCAGGAGCATGTCCGCAAGGTAGTCGAGCGCTACAAGGGCTCCGACGCCATCTATTCCTGGCAAGTCTGCAACGAGCCCCGTCCCTTCAGCACCGAGCCTGCAGCCGTGGAAGCCTTCTACAAATACGTTCAGGGCACTGCCGCGCTCATCAAGAGCATCGATCCCGACCATATGGTCAGCACCGGAAACGAGGGCCAGATGGGCTGCGAGAAGGAAATGTCCATCTACGAGAAGCTCAACGACTGCCCCGACATCGACTACATTACCATCCACATCTGGCCCTACAACTGGGGCTGGGTCAAGGAGGATAACATAGCCGGAGGAGCCCCCGAGGCCATAGAGCAGGTGGGTCTCTACATCGATTCCGCCCTGCAGACGGCCCGCAAGCTCGGCAAGAAGGTTGTGATAGAGGAATTCGGTTATCCCCGCGACGGCTTCTCCTTCAATCGCGAAGCCCCCGTCACCGGCCGTGATGCCGTATATAAATATGTATTCACGCGCGTACTGGAATCCGCCCGCAATGCCGACGTGCTGCTCGGCTGCAATTTCTGGGCATGGAGCGGTCTCGCCCGCCAGACTCCCGGCCACGATTTCTGGCAGGAGGGAGATGATCTCTGCGGAGATCCTTTCCAGGAGGGTCAGGGCCTGAACGGAGTGTATCTCAGCGATGCATCCACCCTTTCAATAGTGCGTAGCTTCGCCGACAGCCTCTCCCATGCAGTCAGCGTGGACGTGCCCGTGGAGCATGACTGGATGTTCTATGGCAAGGGCCCCTGCAAACTTTCGGTGAACGTGGCGTCCAATCTGCCCCTGAGCGAAGTCAAGTACAGCATCAAGCGCGACCTGGACCTCATGGACTATGCAGCAGAGCCCATCTTCTCTTCTTCCGTGCAGGTGCGTACCCACCCCGCCCGTTT
>JAILMV010000139.1 GCA_024692185.1 Bacteroidales bacterium
ATCTCACGGTTGGTCACGACCACGTCGCCGGCTTCCTTGAGCCCCGGGAAAGGAGGAACTGCAGCCTCGGATCCGGTGCAGATGATAAGGTTCTTGGCGCTGTAGATTTCCTCGCCGGCCTTGATGGTCAGGCCCTCGGCGCTGCGCCCCTGGATTTCGGCGCTCTCGGCCACCACCGTGACCTGGTAGGCCCTCATAGCGGCACGGACGCCTGCCACAAGCTTCTTGACCACCTTGTTCTTGCGTGCTACTATCTCGTCGTATTTGAAACAGGGGTTCTCGGCATATACACCGTAATGGCCTCCGTTCACTGCATAGTTGTAAACCTTGGCGCTGTAAAGCAGGGTCTTGGTAGGGATGCAACCCTCGTTGAGGCAGACTCCGCCGAGGTTCTTACGCTCGAACAAAACTACGCTGAGACCCTTGGCCCCGGCCCTCTCAGCAGCTACATAGCCGCCAGGGCCTCCGCCGATAATCGCTAAATCAAAATGCTGTGCCATTATGTGAGATTCTTAATGACAACAAAAATACTTACAATCTGAATCAAGTGCAAATTGTGGCTTTAGTGAAATATTTGAATTCTGGCAATTGGATTGTGATTTTTGCCGAATTTGCTAAATTTGCGGAAACATATCTCGGAATGAGTAATAAAGTAGTCATTTTTTCAGCCCCCTCCGGTTCGGGCAAGAGCACTGTCGTAAATCATATTCTCAGCCTTCATCCGGAGATGGAATTCTCGGTTTCTGCCACTTCCAGGTCCCCTCGCGGAAGCGAAAAGGACGGAGTAGAGTATTACTTCCTGAGCGCGGACGAATTCCGCCGCAGGATAGAGGCCGATGCCTTCGTGGAATACGAACAAGTTTATACCGACCGCTATTACGGTACTTTGAAAACTGAGGTGGAGCGCATCTGGGCGAAGGGTCATGTGATCATCTTCGACGTGGACGTGAAGGGTGGAGTGAATCTCAAGAAATACTTCGGCGACGCAGCTCTTTCGGTGTTCATCAAGGCTCCTTCGATAGAGGTGCTCAGGCAGCGCCTGATTGGCCGCAATACCGACTCTCCCGAAGCCATAGAGGAGAGGGTGGCGAAGGCTGCCGAGGAACTGACCTACGAGGATAAATTCGACTATGTGCTTGTGAATGACGACCTTGCGGCCGCATTCGCAGATGCCGAGAAAGTTGTGGACGAATTCCTTTCGAAATGAAAATCGCAGTCTATCCAGGGTCCTTCGATCCCCTGCACATAGGGCATAAGGCCATTCTGGAATACCTCACCGATGAAGGTGGGTTCGACTGCACATATCTGATAGTGTCTCCCCAAAATCCCTTCAAGGACCCCTCCAAGGCCCTGAATGTCCGCAAGCGCTATGAGGCTGCCTGCGCGGCCGTGGCCCGTCATCCAGGGCTGAAGGTGAAGGTAGATGACATCGAACTGGGGATGGATCCCCCGAACTATACCATCCGCACCCTGGATGCCCTCAAGGCCCGGGAGCCGGAGAACGATTTTACCCTGGTGATGGGCGCCGACAATCTGGAGGGCCTGCCGCGCTGGAAATGCCCCCGCCGCATACTTACGGATTACGACATCATAGTCTATCCCCGCCGCGGCTACGACAGCGAGGCCCTTCTGGAGATCCTTCGCGAATACTGCCGCAAGCGCCACATCCGCTGCCAGGTAACTTTGATAAATGCTCCGCTCGTGGACATATCTTCCACCACCATCAGGAAGGCCCTCTTAAAGGGAAAGGACATGTCCGGATATCTAATGTAAGAGTTATGAAGAAGTTTTTGAAATGGGTCTGCATCTTCGCAGTCGCAATCGTCGTTGCCGTCGCCTGCATCTGGGGCGGTGAAATCCGCAGCATCAGCACCATCGAATCCGTCGGAGGGAACGAGTATCTCTACAAGATGGAATACCGCGCCGCCTACGACCTGGACGACGTGGTTTCGAGGGATATCGACAGCAATGCCAAACTGCTGGAATATGTGATCGGGCGCATCGGGAAGGGGATTCCCATCAAGATGAAGAGTGCCCAGGTGGCCGACGAGAACGGAGAGCTCGGCACATTCGCCTGCACCAGTTTCCAGGCCGCCAAGGCGGACGGGGAAGGATACTGGTACGGCCGCAACTACGACTTCTACAAGAATCCCACGATGGTCACCATCTCCCGACCCAAGAAGGGTTATGCTTCCATCGGCGTGAGCGATATGTCCCATTTCGGATACGGGCTGGACAAGCTGCCGGATGCCCTGGCCAGGAAGGTGAACTGCCTCGCGGCCATCTACGCGCCCGTGGACGGCATCAACGAGAAGGGCCTCTGTACATCCATAATGGCCCTTCCTAATCAGGCGGCCTGCCAGGAGAGCGGGAAGCATAAGGTGGGAACCACCATCATAATGCGCCTCTGGCTGGACCGCTGCGCAACCGTGCAGGAGGCCCTCGACCTGGCCGCTACCCTCGATATCAGGCACGATGTTACGGTAGGCTCCGGATATCATTATATGGTAGCGGATGCAGGCGGCGACTGCGCCATCCTAGAGTTCGACAAGGAGGATGGTTGGAAGTCCATGATCCTGCGTAAGCCGGCAGGGGAGAGGTCAATGCTGGTGACCAACCATCTGCTTTCTCCTAAATACTATACCACCGAACCTGACATAGCCGTGGGTAATCCTCACAGCAAGAGTTGGTGGCGCTACGAGACCGCCGGTGCCTATCTGGCCGCCCACGAAGGCGTGCTGACTCTGGAAGAGGCCCAGGAATGCCTCGCCCAGGTGCACTGGAAGGATCTTGTGTGGGAAAACGGCGAGATAGAGGACACCCAGTACAGCAATGTCTATGACCAGAAGAACATCACCCTGACACTGCGCAACTGGAACGATTACGAGACTTCCGTGAACTTCAGTCTGTGATTTATGGAGAGCAGGAAAGAAATAGTAGTGGCGAAAAAGCGCAGCGGGCAGTATAACTGCGCCCAGTCGGTTGCGTGCAGCTACTGCGACCTCTGCGGCCTCAGCGAGGAGCAGATGGCCGGCGTGGCCGCGGCTTTCGGCTCCGGCATGGGCAATATGGAAGGCACCTGCGGTTCGCTGGTGGGTGCCGGAATAGTGCTCGGTTCGGTCAAGAAGGACCGCATGATCGCCCGCGGGCAGATGAAGGAGATTATGGAGAAGTTCCAAGAGCGCAACGGTGCCACTCGCTGCAAGCTCCTGAAAGGCGTCGGCACCGGCAAGGTGCTGCGCAACTGCAACGATTGCGTCGCCGACGCCGCCGAATTCCTGGAAGAATATCTTTAAGGTTTTGCCTTGGCTTGGCAAGGCATGGCCTGTCCTGGCCTGTCCTGGCCTGGCCGCACCTTGTATCCACCGTTTTGCCTGAATCCGTGGATACGGCGTCCAAAACGCCGGTTCATCCACCGCAGTGCCCGAATCCGTGGATACGGCGCCCAAAACGCCGGTTCATCCACCGCCGTGCCCGAATCCGTGGATACGGCGGCCAAAAGGATCGAATGATCTGATATACAGGAAGATGCTGTTGCTGAAACAATTATTTTAGTTTTTACCCCCTGTTCCGGACTACCTGCCCCACATAATCTTTGTTATTTTCGCCTAGCGATGCGAAACCATCCACCGTTTTGTCCGAATCTGTGGATGCCTCGCTCAAAACGCCGGGGCATCCACCGCAGAGCCCGAATCCGTGGATGCATCGCCCAAACAAGCCGCACATTCAATAAACTCGCGTCGCAAGTGATTATGTACGAGATGATAACAGATGCAGAAAGGCGCTTCAACGAAGCCGGAACCATGTTTCACTTAAGCACAGAACCGATAGAGGATGAAGTAGTATTCTCTGTGGACAGCGATTACATCACGGTAATCAACCTGATAGCCCTCGCAATATGTTGCTCGCACTGCAAACTTTTAGCGCTTGCCATTATGTCCAACCATCTTCACTTAATCTTGGAAGGAACCAAGGAGGAATGCCTTGCTTTTTTCGAAGATTTGAGAAACCGCTTGCAGAAAGTTTTCTCGAGACATGGACGCGGAGGATTAATCGCCCGGATGAAACCCAATTTGGTAGATATTGAAAATTTGAATCAACTCCGGAATGAGATAGCATATGTAATCCGCAATCCTTTCGTGGTCCGGACAGACGTCAATCCGTTCTCGTTTAAATGGTGCTCTGGCTATTTGTATTTTAATCCGATGCTTAAGATTGAGGGTGCTCCGGTAAATGATTTGAAAGGACGGGCTTGGCGAGAATTTTCTCATTCAAGAAATGAAGAGATGCCACACAAGAGTTTTTTTGTAAAGGATGGGATAGCAGAGATGGCTTCATTTGTTGATTACATGCGTGTAGAGCAGTTTTTTGACAATGCCCGGCAGTTCGTGATGTGGGTCTTGCGGAATGTGGAGGGGCAAGTAGAGGCAGCGTTGCGTCACGGGGAAATACCGAGGCTGAATGATGAGGAGTTGTTTGGCCTTTCTTGTAAGATTTGCCGTTCAATATACAGAGTGAATTCGCCGAAAGAATTGAGTTATGATAATAAGAAGCATTTGGCTTTGAAATTGAAGCGGGAGTATGGGGCTTCGAATGGCCAAGTCGCCAGATGTTCCAATCTTCTTTTGTCGGAAGTAAACAAAATGTTTCCTTTATCCGTCAGCAAAAAACCGTAGTGTCCACCGCAGTGCCCGAATTCGTGGATGCATCGCCCAAAATGTCGGGGCATCCACCACAGAGCCCGAATCCGTGGATACAACGGTGAAAACCAGGGGGGCGTAAACGTAAAAGTGGCTAAAACGTGGATACGAGGGCGAAAACTGGGGGAGGGGCGCTATGGTGGCCTACAGCATCTTCTTGCGGTGGAAGATCCACCAGGCGCAGAAGACGATTCCGGCCATTACGGCGAGGAGCACTACCCAGGCCCAGCGCCAGCTGTCCAGGGGGAGTTTCACGTTCATGCCGTAGAAGCTGGCAACCAGAG
>JAILMV010000169.1 GCA_024692185.1 Bacteroidales bacterium
GTTTCTTGGTCTTCTTGGTGAGGATGTGGCTGTGGTAAGCGTGTTTCCTCTTGATTTTTCCCGACCCGGTAAGCGTGAAACGCTTTTTGGCACCGGAATTGGTTTTAAGCTTTGCCATTGTTCTGTTGTTTTTATTAATAATTATTATTTACCGCAACACTGCGGACTATTTCTTCTTAACGGGGGCAATCATAATGTACATACGCTTGCCCTCGAGCGTAGGCATATTTTCGGCACGACCGAACTCTTCGAGTTCGACTGCGAAACGCAACAGCTGCTTCTCACCCTGATCCTTGAACATGATCGAACGGCCACGGAAGAAGATCGTTGCCTTTACCTTGGAGCCCTCCTGGAGGAACTCCTGAGCGTGCTTCAGCTTGAACTGGAAGTCATGCTCGTCGGTATTGGGGCCGAAACGGATTTCCTTCATCACCACCTTGGCGGAGTTGGATTTCATTTCCTTGGCCTTCTTCTTCTGCTGATAGAGGAACTTCTGGTAGTCAAGTATCTTGCATACCGGAGGATCCGCCTTATCGCTGATCAGAACCAGATCGAGCTCAAGCTCATCCGCTAGCGACAGTGCCTTGGAGAGGGGATATATCCCTTGTTCGGGGATGTTATCTCCGACCAGGCGAACCTGGGGTGCGGTTATCTGCTCGTTGATAAGTGCCTCATTCTCATCGCGTTTCTGCTGAAAACGCGGATCGGGCTTGCGAGCTTTGTTGAAGCCTGAAGGCTTCGGTCTGTAGGGTCCTGGCATCTAGGATAATTCTTCAGCTATCGCTGATTTAATGTATTTAACAAAATCTTCTGCACTCATAGTGCCCACGTTCACACCCTCTCTGCGGACAGAGACAGTGCCGTCGGCCTCTTCTTTCTCACCGACAACCGCAAGCAGAGGCACTCTGAGCTGGGCTATATCCCTGATTCTCTTACCGAGCGTCTCGTTACGGGAGTCTATTGAAGCGCGAATTTCGCCATTTTTTAGCAAATCGCAAACTTTTTTTGCATAATTTTCAAATTTCTCGCTGATTGGCAGCACTTTAACCTGCTCGGGCGACACCCAGAGAGGGAGATGTCCGGCGGTGTGCTCGAGAAGAACGGCGGTAAAACGCTCGATACTTCCGAAAGGAGCGCGGTGGATCATGATAGGGCGCTTCTTGCTGCCATCGGCATCGGTGTATTCGAGGTCGAAGCGCTCAGGCAGGTTGTAGTCCACCTGGATGGTACCGAGCTGCCACTCGCGTCCGAGGGCATCCTTCACCATGAAGTCGAGCTTAGGGCCGTAGAAGGCGGCTTCGCCATATTCCACCTTTGCAGGGAGATTCTTCTCTTCGCAGGATTCGATGATGGCCTGCTCTGCCTTCTCCCAGTTCTCTTCGCTGCCGATGTACTTGTCGCGGTTCACCTTGTCGCGGAGCGAGATCTGAGCCTTGACCTTATCGAACTTGAAGACCTTGAATACATACTGGATCAGGTCGATGACCTTCTTGAACTCCTCTTTCAGCTGGTCGGGGCGCACATACATATGGGCATCGTCCTGAGTAAAGCTCCTCACTCGGGTAAGTCCGTGGAGCTCACCGCTCTGCTCGTAACGGTAAACCGTACCGAACTCTGCCAGGCGGATAGGCAGCTCCTTATAGGAGTGGGGCGAGGAAGCGTAAATCTCGCAGTGATGAGGGCAGTTCATTGGTTTGAGCATGTACTCCTCCCCTTCCTGAGGGGTGTGGATGGGCTGGAATGAATCCTTGCCGTACTTTGCCCAGTGCCCGGAAGTCACATAGAGCTGCTTGCTGCCGATGTGAGGGGTAACGACCTGGAGATATCCCTGCTCCTTGAGTTTCTCGCGGAGGAAGCTCTCCAGCTGATAGCGCAGCACTGCGCCGTTGGGGAGCCACAAGGGAAGACCCATGCCCACGCGGGGGGAGAAGGTGAAAAGGCCCATCTCCTTGCCGAGTTTGCGATGGTCGCGCTTCTTGGCCTCTTCGAGCAGCACCAGGTATTCGTCCAGCATGCTCTTCTTGGGAAAGGTGATGCCGTAGATACGGGTGAGCTGCTGACGGTGCTCGTCGCCGCGCCAGTATGCACCTGCGATGGCGGTCAGCTTGACGGCCTTGATAACCTCGGTGTTGCGGAGATGAGGTCCGCGGCAGAGGTCGGTGAATGCGCCGTTGGTATAGTAAGTGATGGTACCGTCCTCGAGCTCGCTGATGAGTTCGCACTTGTACTGGTCACCCTTCTCTTCGAAGTGCTTCATAGCATCGGCCTTGGAGACCTCGATGCGCTTGAAGTCCTCTTTTCCCTGGGCAAGTTCGAGCATCTTCTTCTCGATCTTGGGCAGGTCTGCGTCGGTAATAGTAGCGCCGGCAAGATCGACATCGTAGTAGAAGCCGTTCTCGATAGCGGGACCGATGCCGAACTTCACGCCGGGATAGAGGCTTTCGAGAGCCTCAGCCATAAGGTGGGACGAGGAATGCCAGAACACATGCTTGGCCTCTTCGTCTTCCCACTTGTGAAGTTTAATCTGAGCGTCTGTCTTGATGGGACGGGAAAGATCGTAGATTTCGCCGTTCACGCTCGCTGCAAGTACTTCTGCAGCAAGTCTGGGAGAGATGCTCTGAGCAATTTCGTAAGCAGTTACGCCTTCTTCAAAGGCTTTTACGCTGCCGTCGGGAAAAGTAATGTTAATCATTCTGTATATATTATATCAGTCTACAAAGATAATAAAAATTATTGCTACCTTTGCATCTATGGCAGACAACAAGAACAAATTCATGAACGAGGCCGGCAAGGGCGGTCTCATTCTGGCAAGCGTAGTTATCGCCTATATGCTGATTGGCGGTCTTTTAGGTAAAATACAGAACGGCGGCTTTGCCTTGTCCCTGCTCAAATTTATTTTGTGGGGAGGCAAGCTCTTCCTCTGCATATGGCTGATGTTCCGCCTAATGCGCAAGGAAGCCGGCCGCAATGGCGGGGACCGCTCCAAGACCTTCCGTTTCGGCGTAATGCTCGCGCTGCTCTCCGCAGTGGTCGTAGCCGGATTCAATTTGTTCTATGTCACCGTTATCGCTCCGGACACCTTCAAACAGGCCTTCGACACTATGGCGCAGGCTTATTCGGGGATACTCCCTAGCGACCAGCTGGATGCTATGATGAATATGGAATCTTCGATGCCTACCATCAGCTTCTTCGCGAACCTGGTATGGTGCTTCCTCTTCGGAACCATCGTCTCTTCCATCGCATCCAACCAGATCTGCGGACCCAAGAATCCCTTCGACGAAGAATAGAATATGGATATTTCCGTTATAATCCCCCTCTACAACGAGGCAGAATCCCTTCCCGAGCTCTCCGAATGGATTGCCCGCGTGATGAAGGAGAATGCCTTCAGCTATGAGATCCTGATGATCGACGACGGCAGCAACGATGGCTCCTGGGACGTGGTCAAAAGCATCTCCGAGACCAATCCGAACGTGCACGGAATATCTTTCCGCCGCAACTACGGTAAGTCTGCCGCGCTGTTCTGCGGTTTCGAAAAGGCCGCGGGAGATGTGGTGATAACCATGGACGCTGACCTGCAGGACAGCCCGGACGAGATTCCGGCCCTGGTCCGCAAGATACGCGAAGAGGGTTTCGACGTGGTGTCCGGCTGGAAGCAGCACCGCAAGGACAATCCCCTTACCAAGAATCTTCCCTCAAAGCTCTACAATGCCACAGCCAGAAGCATCACCGGCATCAAGCTCCACGACATGAACTGTGGGCTGAAGGCCTATCGCAAAGATGTGGTGAAGGATATCGAGGTTTACGGGGAGATGCACCGCTACATCCCCTATCTGGCCAAGAATGCCGGATACGGCAAGATCGGAGAACTGCCCGTGCATCATCAGAAACGCAAATACGGCAAGAGCAAATTCGGAATGAACCGTTTCGTGAACGGATTCCTGGACCTGCTCAGCCTTTGGTTCCTGTCCACTTTCGGAAGGAAGCCCATGCACTTCTTCGGCTATACCGGCATCTTCATGTTCCTGGT
>JAILMV010000210.1 GCA_024692185.1 Bacteroidales bacterium
CTTGCCGGTTCCGGGATTGCCGGTAAACAGATAATGGTCCTTCAGGAGCTTGTCTTTCACTCCCTTCTCTTTCTTTGTCTTTATATTGCGGATAATCGCGCGTATTTCATCTTTAACGCTCTGCAGCCCGATATAGTTGTCTAGTTCGGAGAGTATCTGCTCCTCGCTTTTCGGGATAAAGCATTCGGCCGTGTCCACGTCCTGGGCCTCCACGGTCTTGCTGCCGCGGATACGCGATTTCACATAGAGGTCCTCGGCAACCTTTTCGGCAAGATGCCCGTTGGTGTGCCCCAGGTCCGTCTGACGCATGTACCAGGAGAAATGGGCGTTCAGCTTAGGCGGCAGGTCGTCGGATACTCCTACTTTGTATTTGTCCTTCAGGAAGTCCAGCGTGAGTGCGCTCAGGTCCGCGATCTTGAATGCCGGGAGGATGAAATCGAACTCGAAAAGCCTGTGCACGTCCTTGTTCTTTTCCAGGAACACGGAAAGGTCGTTGTGCAGGCCGCAGAGCAGCACTATCGGAGCTCCCTCGGTATTGCGCATGCGGGTGAACAGCTTGTCCAGCTGGGTAACGTCGGAGGCTTTGCTCTGGGGGAGGAGTTTCTGGGCGTTGGTGATGATCAGGATACCGTCCTTCATAGCCGAGATGTTCTTGTCGAACTCGTTCGCGAACTCGCCCCAGTCGGCAGCATCCACCACTTTCGGCGCATTCTTGGCTACACCGGCCGCCAGCATCTTGTCTGCAATCAGATGGGCGATGAAGGTCTTGCCCGTGCCGGAATCTCCCAGGATCAGGCAGTCCAGCCCTATCTTGGTGCCACCCTGGGCCACCTGGAGTTTCTTGTCCAAGTCGTCCAGCAGGGGAGAGATATCGTCCTTGCCTATCAGGCCTTTTTGGGAGGATGCGCTTGCCAGCACTTCTCCGCAGAAGCGGCAGTACTTGGCCTCGGGCCTGTTTTCTTTACCACATTTCTTGCAAGTCATAGACTATTGGGTTGTTTCTGTTTTACTTTGCTTGGCAGCTTTTCTGGCTGCTTTCCGCTCGGCTTTTACGTCTTTGGCCGCTATCTTGTTTATCTTTTCGATGGTCTTGACGCCGGCGCTTCCGCTAGGGTTGAGGCCATTATCTTTCTGGAAAGCCTCCAGGGCCTTCTTGGTGCCGGGGCCGAACGAGCCGTCAGGCCTGTTCTTGGTATATTCCTTGTCGAGCAGGAACTGCTGCAGCTTCACCACGTCTTCCCCTCTGTCCCCTTGCTTTAGGGACGTGCAGTCCAGGAGGGGCTCCACTTTCTCCGTGGAAGGAATCCAGGTCTGCACTTTCTCCAGGATAGGGGCCGAGTACTTGTCAAAGCGCTTGCTCTTGGGGATCAGCAGGCTGAAAAGTCCGAGTACCCAGATGGACCCTATGAAGATGAGCATGAAAGTACGTCTGTATTTGAGGTCCCCCCTCCAGCTGCTTATCTGGCTCTGGTTGAAGGCTCCGTTTAGCGAGGAATCGAAGCTGGATTCGCTGCTGAAGGCAAAGTAGAGGGGTTCCAGCACCTTCTCGTCGAAGCCCGGCCTCATGAACTTCCGGGCCTTCTTGGCGTAGGGGCTGTGGAAGAACACCGTTTTAATGCTGAAGAATATCAGCACGGCCAGCACCAGCGCGGCGAAGATGTAAAGTATGAAGCCGCCCAGCAGCCTGACCAGGAAGAAGACGGCCGTCGCGGCCAGGGCTCCTCCTATCAGGGGAACTACACATCCGTCGATATCCGTCGAGAAGAAGATGATCACCGCCACAATCAAGCCTATGGGCCAGAAATACTTCTCGAGATTCATCCCGGAGGTGTCCAGCACGGGATTGTCTATTATGGAGAAGATCAGCATCGCCAGCAGTATGATTCCGGGCAGTATGGCGAAGATTATGGTAAGGACGTAGTGCAGCACGCTGCGGATGCTGAGGCTGCGAATGTCGGCCTTGCCGGAAGCCAGCAGCTTGTCCGCCACTTTGCGGGCGTCGTCGAAACGCCGCACTGGCGTAAGCTGGCTGTCTATCCTGCGGAGGTCTTCGAGATAATTCTGCAGCAGTTTCTCGTAGGCGAACTGGGGCTTCAGGTCGGCACCGGGGTCCTCCTGGTGCTGCACCGAAAGCCAGCCGCAAAGGCCGTGCATCTCATATTCTTTCTTGAGCTCCTTCTTGTCGAACTTACCGAAGAGCTCTTCGCGGTTGCAGGCAGTCTTGCCTTGCCACTGTTCGTACACCGGTGTGACCCCGTAGCCCTTGATCACCTTCATCCAGGAAATCTGGGCGGCCGAATTGTCATCTTTCGGCCCGGCCTTCTTCTTGAAATCATCGCTATTCCGGTTGGTACAGTAAACGAACCAGGAGCGCTGCTGCTTGAAGCGCTGGCCCTTCAGGTCGAAGAACTCGGTAATGTAGTGAAAATCCTCCGGGGCCAGGAAGTTGGCGGCTATGTTCGAGATTACGGCCAGGGGAATCTCCCGGTTAAGGGGAGCGAACTCATCCTTGTTCCACATGTCCACGAGAGTGTCAAAGTTGCCGTTGAAGCGGTTGAAGAAGATGGTATAGATCTTATTCAGCAATTTGCCTATGGCCTCCTGGGTCATGGCATAGTCGGGGTGAGAAGGGTCGTTGCGGAGATTAATGTCCGACATTGGATCCACGGCCTGCACCCTGAGGAGCATGTTAGTGGAACTGTCGAAACTGCTGGCCAGACTGTCCGCAAGGCCCTTGTTCCTGATGCGCACCCATTCCTTGAAGATGTCCGAGTTGATGGTTTCGGCTGTGTCCACATCCGGCACGGCGGCATTGCAGAAATCTCCTATTTGCTTAAGGGTGCTGGCATTCATGGACACGGCCTCACCCGTCTCCCTGGAAATGCCTTCGAGGTGGAAGGGCCAGGAGGGGCTGAGGCTGTAGATGGCCGCAAGCAGGCCGGTGTCCTGGTCCTTGGGGTAGCGCTTCTCCACTATATCCTGTATTTCCAGAGCCAATTCCGGATAGGGCTTCAGCCATCTTTCTATCTGGCCGCGATACAGGTATTTGGTGGCCAGGTCCTGATCCTCGGCCATGTACTGGGCCAGTTCCTCCGGGGTGTTGGCTATCTGATGTTTGGATGCGTTGAAGACTATTTTCAGGTCCTCGATTATCTCGTCTTCGTCCGCAGGGACGTCTTCTCCCTTGAGGGCGCGCTCAATCTCGTCGAGGTCCCATCTCTTGTCGGGATTCTTGATGAGCAGTCCGCGGCAGATCTTCGCGAGCGGGTCCGGCATGTCGGCAGGAATGGCTATGCGGCCCTTGGTCTTGTCGATGGCCAGCTCGGCCTCCTTGGCAAGGAAGCTACCTTCTCCCATCCACAGCGAGAGTATGGTCATGCCCAGGGAATAGAAGTCCGCCTTGGGAGTCAGTTCGCAATAGGTCATTCCTTCCTGGAAGATGGTGTTGTTGGTGGCATATACTTCCGGGGCGGCATAGATGGGCGTACGGGCCTGCTCCGTGATGCTGGTCTGCCTGTTGTTGAGGGTGTCGGCAATGCCGAAGTCGCAGAGGACGCTGTTCCAGGATTCCCTGTCCTTGATAAGTATGTTGGCAGGTTTTACGTCCTTGTGGATGACGCCTGCCCTGTGCATGGCATCCAGGGCCAGGGCAGTCCTGACGGTGATGGCGGTGATGGCCTCGG
>JAILMV010000216.1 GCA_024692185.1 Bacteroidales bacterium
TTTCCTGCAGCTGCATCCGGACATCGCGGTCATCACCGCAATGGATGCCGACCATCTGGACATCTACGGCGACCTCGCCCACGTGCAGGAAGCCTTCCGCCAGTTCGCATCCCAGGTAAAGGATACCCTTATCCTCAAGTACGGGCTTCCCGTCAGCAAGGAAGATACTCCCGCCCGCATACTCAGCTATCACTTCGACAATAAGGCAGCCGATTTCCATGCCGAGAACATGAAGATCGACAGCCTCGGGCACTTCGTCTTCGACCTCCATCATCCCGGAGGAGTAATAGCCGGCATACGCGTGGGGACTCTCGGACGCGTGAACGTGGAGAACAGCGTGGCCGCAGCGGCCATCTGCCTCTGCCACGGAGTGGCCCCCGAAGCCATACGCAAGGCCATCGGCACCTTCCAGGGCGCCCAGCGCAGGCTGGATGAGCATGTGAACAGCGCCGCCCTTACCTACATCGACGACTACGCCCATCATCCGGCTGAACTTGCCACGGCTATAGGATCCATACGCGAAATCTTCCCCGGAAGGAAGATAACCGGCATCTTCCAGCCCCACCTCTATACCCGCACGCGCGATTTCGCGCCCGAATTCGCGCAGGCGCTGAGCGGACTGGACAAAGTCATACTGCTCGACATCTACCCTGCCCGTGAAGAGCCCATCCCCGGAGTCACTTCGGAGATAATCTTCAAGGACATCACAGCCCCCGAGAAGGTGCTGATGACCAAGGAAGAGCTGATGCCCTACCTTGAGAAGGAGTCCGTTGACGTGCTGGTGACCTTCGGGGCCGGCAACATCGACAGATTCATCGAACCCATTAAAGAAATGCTACTCGCCCGCATATGAATAAGACAGTGAAATACCTGCTACTGGCGCTTCTGCTCATGCTGCTTTGCTTCGTCACCGTGATGGTGTCGTCGAAGGCGCACGAACGCAGGCATCTCACTACATGCAAAAAGGTGGAAATCAGCTTCAGGGACACCCTCAACTTCGTTTCGGAGGATGATATCCGCAATTACCTGAAGAAGGATTGCCCTGTATTCATAGGCCAGCGCATCGATAGCATACGCCTGCACGAGATAGAAAAGGTGCTGGATTCCCGCAGCGCCATCCTTTCCAGCCAAGCCTGGACCTCGGACAGCGTGCTCTACATAAGCATTACCCAGAGGGAGCCGGTAGCCAGGATGGAGACCTCCGACCACGCTTTCTACGTGGATGACCGCGGCTTCATCTTCCCGATACAGGGCGACTGCGGAAGGGAATTCCCCCTGGTACAGGGGCATCTCCCGCTTTACGAGCCCGTGGGATACAAGGGTCAGCCCAGCAGCGAGAAGGGCCGGGAATGGATGGACGGCATGCTACGGATGCTGGAATGGATGAAGCGAGGCAAATGGGACGGCCGTTTCAAGAAGATACGCGTGGAAGCCAACGGGGACCTTGTGCTGCTGCCCGTGGAAGGTAAGGAAAGCTTCATCTTCGGCAAAGCCGAGGAGCTCGCCGACAAGTTCGGAAAGATAGACCAATACTACAAGCGCATACGGCCAGTTATGGAAGAGGGTTATTATTCGACCGTGAACGTGAAATACAAAGGACAGATTATCTGCAGAAAGTAAACAAAATATATAGTATGGAAGACCGTTACATAGCAACAGTGGACCTGGGGACGTCCAAACTCGCCCTTTCGGTAGCCAAGATCACCGGCGACAACGCCGAGATCCTCTACTACAGGGAAAGGCCGTCCGATGGCATCCGCTACGGATGCATCTACAATCCTACCAAGGCATCCATTCCTCTCAAGGAGGCAATCCAGGAGGCAGAAGAAGAACTCAGCATCAAGATTACCCAGGTGGTGATCGGCGTTCCCCGTTATGGGGTCACCCAGGAGGTGGCCGGAGCAAAGCTGGAACGCACCGACGCCGAATCCTGCATCAGTCAGGAAGAAATCGACAACATCAAGGACATGGCCCTGGACTCCTACCCTCTCGACAATCCCGAGAAGCAGGAAATCTACGGAGCTGCCGCCCAGTCGTTCAGTACGGATGACGTATGGTCCTGCACCGAAAGCGACGTCGTGGGCATGCCCAGTGCAGTTCTCCAAGGCAACTTCAAGATCTTCGTCGGTCTGAAGAAGGCCTCACGCAACATCGACATAATGCTCAATAAGGCAGATGTCGCACCGGCAAGGAAATACTTCCTTCCTCCTATCACTGCCGACGCCGTGCTCAGCAGCGAGGAAAGGGAAAATGGTGTGGCCATTATAGAAATGGGCGCCGGAGTCACCTCGGTAACGGTCTATGAAGGAGGAATCCTGCGCTACTATTATGCGATTCCTTTCGGCGGCCGCACCATCACCAACGACATCAAGCTGGAGTGCGGTTTCAATGAGAACCTCGCCGAGAACATCAAGCTCGGTTTCGGAGCCTGCATGCCGGAGAAGCTCCTTTCCATGAGCGACAAGATCCTGCAGATAATCGACGAGGAGAATGGTTCCGACCAGCAGCTCCCCGTGAAATACCTTTCCGAGATAATCACCTCCAGGGTCAGGGAGATAGTGGATGCCATCCTCTTCCAGATCCAGGAAAGCGGATATGCCGACAGGCTCCGTAACGGAGTGGTACTCACCGGAGGATGCGCCAATCTCGCGGCCTGCGCCAACCTTATAAAGGAGATGTCCGGCTACAATGTACGCATAGGATTCCCCCGCGCGAAGAAGTTCGCGTTCAGCGGTTTCCCCGGCATCAGCGACACCGGAGCAGTATCAACTATAGGAATGTTGCTTTACGCACGCAACGATAAGCACCTTAACTGCATCGAAGAATTGGTCTCTTCCGCAAAGAAGGAAGAAACTGCCCAAGAAGAAAAAGTCGATAACGGCGGAACCGTATTTGACCCTGCTACCTGGGAAGTAAAAGAGCCTGAAAAGCCTAAGAAAGCCAAGACCGAGAAGGAAAACTTCCTGATCAAATGGACCAAGAAAGCAGTTAAACCTGTGGAAGATTTCGTGGGCGGACTTTACGATAAGATGGAAGACAATTAATGACGGGCACTATGGGAGAAGACAATATCATAATCACCCCTGCTGATTGGGTGGTATCCGACAAGACTATAAAAGTACTCGGCGTCGGAGGCGGCGGTTGCAATGCCGTTTCCTATATGTATGAACAGGGAATCGAGGGTTGCAGCTTCATAGTCTGCAACACCGACTCCATGCACCTTATGGCGAGCCCCGTGCCTGCCAAGATACAGCTCGGCCACGGCCTCGGAGCCGGCACCAACCCTACCAAGGGGCGCAATGCCGCAATCGACAGCCAGGAAGAGATTGCAGCGAAGGTGCTCGACAACAATACCCAGATGCTCTTCATCACCGCAGGAATGGGCGGCGGCACCGGCACCGGAGCTACCCCCGTGATTGCGAAGATGGCCAAGGACCGCGGCATACTTACCGTAGCAGTTGTTACAATACCTTTCCTCAACGAAGGCAAGAAAGCCCTTTCCAGGGCACTGGACGGCATCCACGAGCTCGAGAAGAACGTGGACAGCCTGATAATCATCAACAATGAGCGCCTCTACGACTACTACGGCGACCAGCTCATCCACGATGCCTTCCCCAAGGCAGACGAGGTGCTGGCAACCGCAGTGCGAGGCATCATCGAAATCATCAAGAAGAAAGGCTACATCAACGTGGACTTCGAAGATGTGAAGACCATGATGAAGGACAGCGGCATGGCCCTGATGGGCTGCGGCACAGGCTCCGGCCCCGACCGCATCCAGAAAGCCGTGAAAGAAGCCTTCGAGAGCCCTCTGCTCAATGATTTCGACCTCAAGACAGCCAAGAACGTGCTGGTGAACATCACCGGAGGCAAGAACGAAAACGGCCTCACGATGGACGACATGAAGGAAATCAACCGCCTGATCGACGAATATACCGGCGGGGACAACAACTTCAAGCGCGGTCTGATCTGGGACGAGAATCCCGAGATAGGCGACACCATCCACATCACCTCCATAGTCGTTGGTCTGCGCTTCTCCGACGTCATAGGTCCCGGCCTCAGCGACGCCGACAACTACATAACTATTACCAAGAGCTATGTCTATGACAAGGAAGAACTCGCCAAGGGCGACGGTATCACCCTTCCTCCCGACAACAGCTCACACATCGGATTCTCGAGCAAGGACAACGAGCGCGCATTCCGTTACGATCCCGACAAGCGCCCCGTCCTCATCGTAGAAGAGGGCCAGGACATCAGCGCCCTCGAAAATGAACCGGCCATCCGCCGTAAACCCAAAAAGAACGAACAATGAGAAAGACAAGAGTACGATTCGCACCCTCCCCTACCGGACCGCTCCATATGGGCGGCGTGCGCACTGCGCTTTATAACTACCTCTACGCCAAGCAGAACGGTGGCGATTTCATCCTCCGTATCGAGGATACCGACTCCCACCGCTTCGTGCCCGGCGCAGAGCAGTACATCATCGAGGCTCTCCGCTGGTGCGGAATAGTGCCCGACGAGGGTGTGGATGCGGAAGGAAAGGTGGTAGAGACCCCTTCCGAAAGGCATCCCCACGCTCCCTACAGGCAGAGCCAGCGCCGCGGCATCTACCGCAAATACGCCGAGCAGCTCGTGGAGAACGGCTATGCCTACTATGCCTTCGACTCTGCCGAAGAACTCGCAGCCAAGCGCGCCGAGGCAGAAGCCGCCGGCCAGACCTTCATCTACAATCACGAGAACCGCGGCCAGCTGCGCAACTCCCTGACCCTTCCCGCCGAGGAGGTGAAGCGCCTGCTGGACGAGACTACGGACTGGACCGTGCGCTTCAAGATGCCGGAAGATGAGGTCGTGAAGATGGATGACCTTATCCGCGGACATATCGAAGTCAATACCAAGACCCTGGACGACAAGGTGCTCTGGAAAAGGGCCGACGAACTGCCCACCTATCACCTCGCAAACATAGTGGACGACCATCTCATGGAGATTACCGAGGTCATCCGCGGCGAAGAGTGGCTTCCCTCCCTCCCCCTGCATTATCTGCTTTACAGGGCATTCGGATGGACTGAGAGCCAGCCCCGCTTCGCACACCTTTCCCTGCTGCTGAAGCCCGTGGGCAACGGCAAGCTGAGCAAGCGCGACGGCGACAAACTGGGCTTCCCCGTGTTCCCTCTGCGCTGGATCAACGAGGCCGGCGAAGTCACCCGCGGCTACCGCGAGGACGGATACTTCCCCGAGGCCTTCGTGAATATGCTGGCATTGCTGGGCTGGAACCCCGGCACCGAGCAGGAACTCTTCTCCATGGATGAGCTCATCAAGGCCTTCTCAATGGACAAGGTCCAGAAGGCCGGAGCAAAGTTCAATCCGGACAAGGCCAAATGGTTCAACAAGGAATATCTCCGCATGAAGAGCGACGAGGAACTCGCGAAGCTTTTCGTGCCCGTGCTGGCAGAGCATGGTGTGGAAGATGAGTTCGGCCATCTGGTGAAGGTCGTGCATCTGATCAAGGAACGCGCCACCTTCGTGGCCGACTTCTGGGACATTGCCTGGTACCTCTTCAAGGCCCCCGAGACCTATGTGGAGAAGGATGCCGCCAAGTTCTGGAAGCCCGAGAACGTGGAGCCCGCCCTCAAGGTTGCGGATTTCATCTGCGCCTTCGGTGGCGAGTGGAACAAGGAGTCGCTGGAAAGCGCCCTGGAAGAGTTCATACGTTCCAACGAATGGCCCATGGGCAAGGTTATGAATTGCATACGCCTCGCTATTACCGGTTCGGGCAGCGGCCTCGGAATCGCCGACGTCGTGACCCTTATCGGCAAGGAGGAGTTCAAGGCCCGTATCGACAGTGCAGTTAAAATTCTAGGATAATATGAAAATAGGTATTTGCAGCGACCACGCAGGCGTGGAGTACAAGGCCAAGCTGATATCTTATCTGCTGGGCAAGGGCTATGAGGTGGCGAATTTCGGCACCGACAGCACGGACAGTTGCGACTATCCGGATTTCGCACATCCCCTCGGAAAGGCCGTGGAAAGCGGAGAATGCGACTTGGGCATCGCCATCTGCGGCACAGGCAACGGCATGGCCATGACGCTTAACCATCACAAAGGCATACGCGCGGGCCTTGCCTGGAATACTGCCATCGGAGAACTGGTGAAGGAGCACAACAATGCGAATGTGCTGGTTCTTCCCGCAAGGTTCATCTCCTATAGGATGGCTGTCAGCATCGTACGCGCCTGGCTTTCCACCGACTTCGCCGGCGGACGCCATCAGCGCCGTATCGACAAGATTCCTGTCTAGAACAGGATTCTATATCCGAAGGTGAAATTGAAAGCGGACGGGTGCTCGGTATAGAAGGTTTCGAGGCTTGAATTGTCCTTGAAATGATACGACCAACCCGGCTGCACAAAAATAGCGCTGCGGCTGAAAATGCCCAGTTGCAGACCTACATTGGCATTCAACGACCATTTGTCATCTTTATAGAGACTGTGGTCGTCATTGCTTTTCAGCTGGTTGAAGCCATTGCTCTCCTTCTGGCTGGTATTGGTGGAAGTACTGAACTCGTACATGGGGCCTGCGCTCAGATAAAGGCTGAAGCGCTTCCATTCGAAGGCATTGTAGCATAGATACAGGGGAATGCCGGCGTAGGTGATGGATCTCTCCGTAACGGAACGGCTGTTGCCCACCGTGGTATCGAAGTTGGATGTCAGGGTCGATGATACCAGCCCCGTCTCTATCCCCCATCTGTAATCGAAATTGAACCTCAGGCCGAGCGCGATCCTGGAATTCTGGTAATGGTCGGTCTCGGTGGTGCTGGCCTTGTTGCGGCTGAACATGCTGGGGCTGAAGTACTGTCCGGAAGATGAAGCTTTGGTGAGCGTGCGCATTCCGGGATTGGAGGGGATTCCCACACCGTTCTGCGTACTGGTAGCAGCCTGTCCAAGGTATCCGGTGGTGGATATGCCCACCTGGACTCTCGTGGCCGGCCTCTTCCTTCTGGGTTTCTCAGGCTTGGTTTCTGCGAACGGATCAGTCTCGATCGGTTTGGCCGGTTCGACTTTTACCGGTTCTGCAGTCTCTGCAGGTTCTTTAGGTTCCACCGCTTCTTTAGATTCTTCAGTCAGTTTAGTTTCTGTAGATTCTATGGGTTCGGAAGTATTTTCATTTTCTATAGGGACCACCATTGTTTCCGTGGACGGAGAGGTACTCCCTTCTGGAGCCATAGCCCCCCGTGACTGTAACGGGAGGGACCCAGCTCTGCTGGGAGGGGTCTGGCTTGCCAGACGGGCGGAAGAAGGGAGCACCTCTCCGCCAGCCGTGGAACTGGTGTCCAGACTGTCCGACACTTCAGCGACGACGTTTCCCGGGACGAGGGTAACATCTGCCGAAGGAGTTACAGGCCACAAAAGAACAACGGCAGCAACGACGGCTGCAGCAGCGAGAAGCGCGCCTCCCGCATACCACCAAGCAGCGATACGCCGCTTCTTGGGTTCAACACCGGCCTGGACTGCGTCCCACAGCCCTTCCGGTTCAACCTCCGTATAGCCCTCGAGGAGCTCCGGCAGCTTGTCTGTCCAATCTTGGTTACTCATGTTCTTTCAAATAAGCCTTTATATTCTTTGCAAGCATCGCCCGCGCGCGGAAAAACTGCGACGCCGACGAGTCTTCCTTTATTCCTAGCAAGGAGGCTATCTCCTTGTGCGATTTCTTCTCGAATACGAAGAGGTTGAAAACGGTCCTATAGCCATCCGGAAGGGCCTTTATCATCTCCTGGATAACGGAGGGAGGGACATCCGGCAGGGAGGGTCCGTCTTCGTCGGGCAGGTCCGGCAGGTCATCCACGAACCTCAGCTTGGATGAGGCCTTGAGCGATTTAAGCGAATCATTGACCACTATCCTGCTGGCCCAGGCACGCACGCTCCCCTCTCCACGGTACTCAAAGCTGTCCAAGCCCTTGAATATCTTGATGAAAGCATCCTGAAGGATGTCCTTCACAGTAGAGCGGTCCACGACATAACGGGAGCAGACCGCAGTAAGATACCCCACGTAGCGCTCATAAAAACGGCGCATTCCCGAAGAGTCCCCGCTGCGGACGAGCTTTAAAAGTTCGAGTTCACTCAATTCATTTTCTTGTCTTGAACTGGAACTCCTTTTTAGAAGCCGAACCTCCACTAGTCGTCCACTTTAATGTAAGCGTTTTATATTCCCCGCCCGTATCGGGAAGGGAGTTGATGTCGAAACTTATTATCGATTCACCCTCTTGTTCTTTTGCATCTCCATTGGCATCGTGACGCAGTTCCAGCTCGTAAGGATCATCGGGATTGGTGCCGCTGACCAGGCTGAAATCGTGCTGTACCGGGTTGTTGCCCCACATAGTAGTATAATGGATGGTCATGAAACCATCTTCGACACCGGTCATCCAGTCGTCCAGGACGGTAAGGCCGTCGGAGCCCTTGACAGAGGCGTCGGAAGTGAACTTACCTTCGTCGATGTATTCCAGCCAATCTACTTCTCCTATGTAGTCGAAACTGCCGTATTTCTCTTTATATACTGAAATACCGCAGATTACCCTTTGCATATGGTCGTAGCCATATTGGTAATCGCGCGGATAAACGGTAATGCTGTCGTTGAACTGGAAATAGACCGTATCGGTCGGGGTCTTCTTGATGGTCAGGATAGCGGTGTAAGAATCTTTTCCATCCATATAATTGGCGTAATCACCCTCCTGCTTCATACAGGAAGGAAGAAGCAGGGCGGACACCAGCAATAATATGTGAAGGACTCTTTTCATATTTGCGCTTACACCAGTATAATCCCATAAATGGATAATCTTGCACGAAATTATACATTTTTCTCGGGATTCACGCAAGATTCTTCATCAGTGGCCATTTATTATGCAGAAACAAAATTAAGGAAGATATGAAAAAGTTTATTTCTCTCGGAATCATTGCCATCATTTCTGCCTCGCTGGCATCTTGTAGCATGGGCGAATACGATAATACGGCTTTTTATGACGGTGGATATTACAATAGCACCGATGGTGTCAAGACAGAAGAAAGCGGTGATAATTTCGAGCAGATCCAGGAGAATGGTTTTATTGACGTAAGCAAACAGCCGACTTCAACTTTCTCTGTAGATGCCGACGGTGCGACCTATGCATATATGCGCGCATGTCTCAGCAAAGGGAGGCTGCCCGATCCGAATTCGGTACGCATTGAAGAATACCTCAACTACTTTACCTTCGATTATGCCGACCCCGAGGGGAGCGAGAGCGTAGCAATCAATGCAGAGCTGGGGGCCTGCCCTTGGAACAATAGCCACAAGCTGCTCCGGCTGGGACTGAAGGGAAAATCGATGAAGGACAGCGAGATTCCGGATGCCAATTTCATCTTCCTGGTAGATGTCTCAGGCTCGATGATGGGAGATGACCGGCTGGAACTTGTAAAGACCGGCCTATGCACAATGGTGGACTATATGAAACCCAGCGACAGAATTGCCATAATCACTTATTCTGGCGAGGTCAAGAAGGTACTGGAATCCACCCTGGTAAAAGATGCGGAAAGCATCAAGAAGGCCATAAAGAAGCTTGAAGCCAGCGGATGCACTTCCGGAGGTGCGGCCATGAAGATGGCTTACGAAGAGGCCACGGAGCACTATTTGAAAGGTGGTAACAACAGGATCATAATGTGCACGGACGGGGATTTCAACGTGGGAGTATCCAGCACGGAAGCACTTGTGGAGATGGTGGAAAGTTACCTCGACAAGGGCATCTACCTGAGCATTATGGGCTTCGGTATGGGTAATTTCCAGGATTCCAGGATGGAGAACATTTCCAATCACGGCAATGGGACATATAATTACATCGACAGCGAAGAGGAGATGATGAAGGTTTTCGTGAATGAAAGAAGCAGGTTCTACTCAGTTGCAAACGACACGAAATGCCAAATCAGCTTCGATTCCACCGTGGTCAAGAAATACCGCCTGATAGGCTACGAAAACCGGGTTATGAACAACGAGGATTTCGAGAATGACAAGAAGGATGCCGGAGAAATTGGCGCAGGGCAGACCATCACGGCCCTATATGAGCTGGTGCCCGCACAAGGATATGCCGCAGATGCCAGCGCCGCGAGTTTCGACGTGCGTTACAAAAAAGCTCTTGGCGAAGACAGTCGCAAGCTGGGGCTGAAAGTGATTGTCCCTGAAGAGGATTCCAGCAGCGAGAATATCCGTTTTGCCTCAGGAATTGCTGCCTATGGCCTGTATCTCAGGAATTCAGAATATAAAGGAGAGGCCAGCCTGGAAATGGCTGCCGAACTGGTTGGCAGCGCCATGAGCTTCGACCCTTACGGCTTACGCAAACAGCTTGGCGAACTGATGGAAAAAGCTAAAAAGTGACCTTCCATTCGCGACGGAGCCTGTCCATAAGCTCCATCACGTATATACTTTCCATATGAGGCATCCGGGGAGATTGCAGTAAGGCTTCCCGGATGCATTTTTTGCACTCCAGAAATTCGTACTCATAGCCGTTGATCTGCTCGGGCACCCGGACTTCCCTCACCAGCTTATGGTCGCGGCGGTACACCCTGAATAGCTGGGGATTGTTCAGATTGTCGGCCACTATGGAAACTTCTCCGCAGGCCAGCACGCCGGTATTGTCCCCCTCACAGCAGGCAGAGGCCTGGACGCAGGCCATGGTCCCGTCTTCCAATATCAGGGAGATGGTTTCGGACTTGTCGGTTCCGCTGGGGAACTTGATGCAGCTGCTGCTCATCTCTGCCACAGGGCTGGGATCGGCCATACGCACGAAATTCAGTCCATAGACACCGAGGTCCAGCAGGGCGCCTCCGCCGAGTTCGGGACGGAGCAGCCTTTCCTTTCCGGCAATATTATATGAAAGGGTGGCGGAGATGAAGCTGGGCTTGCCGAATTCCTCGATAAGAGACTGCATTATGTCCCTAGCCGGCTGGTACCTGGTCCAGATGGCCTCGGCTACGAACACACCCCTCTCCTTTGCGAGCCCGAGCAGGGCCTTAGCCTCGTCGGCATTCATCATGAAGGACTTTTCCACCAGGCAGGGCTTGCCCTTTTCCACAGCGGCTTTTGCCACCTGGAAATGGGTGGAGTGCACTGTAGCTATATACACAAGGTCTATGTCCGGGTCATCCAGAAGAGCATCGTATGAGCCATACGAGCGGGGAATTCCGAATTTGGAGGCGAAGCCATCTGCCTTCTCCTGCGAACGGGAAGCAATTGCCAGGCAATCCATCTCAGGGATGGCCTTCAATGTTGCTACGGCCTTTTCTGCGATATGACCGGCACCGATAATGCCTACATGGAAATCAGTAGTGTTCATATCGCAAATATAATCAAAAAGAGACGATCTTAAAGACCGTCTCTTTTTGTGCGGGAGATCAGAGTCGAACTGACACGTCTTCACCAGACACTAGCTCCTGAAACTAGCGCGTCTACCATTTCGCCACTCCCGCTCAGTTAGGAGTGCAAAGATAGTAATTTTTTTCTTTTATTCTCAAAAAATATAACTTAACGCAATCATCAGGTCGTTTGGCAGCAAAAATAGCTTGTTTCCAGTATCTACTATACGCCCGCAAGTGGGACAGGCATAGGTCACATAACGCGAATAACCGGTCCAGAGGCCTATCCCGAGGTCAAGGTTAAAGTGTTTTCCCAACATTCTGGAGTATCCTCCGGCCAAGCCGGCGCCATAGCGGTCCCCTTCGGATGTTTCCTGGCTGCGGGCCGCTTCGTTGAATTCCTGGTACTGCATCTTTCCGCTGAGCCACCAGCCGGAATAGATGTGCCAAGGCCAGAAACGCCCTCCCAGGGCATAGAGTTGCTGGCGCGTGGCGCCACCGGCATCATATTTCATCCCTGCGCTCAGGGTCCAATGACGGGAAAAGCCGTAGGATGCCTCCAGATTGGCGGTTCCGCTTTTGGCGAAATCCACTATGTTTGTAGAGAAAGAAAGCTCTTGGGCATCTGCAAGGGCGGCCCCGCAGAGCAGCAGCAAAGCTGCGATGATAATCCTTTTCATATCAGAGATAGCGATTGAAAGCCAACATTATATTCGTCTTGAATTCCGGGTAGAGCGAAAGCAGCTTCTGCTGCAGTTTCTCCCTGTCGGTAACGGAGGACACCAGCGCCTGGAATATCTTGTACTGGTCCAGCCCACGGTCATCCAGCATATAGAATATCTGGGGATAGAACCACCAGCTGGTGCCGAACATGGCATAAGAATCCGTGTAGCGCTGGCGGTACATCTTGGAGGACAGATAATAGGCCCACATCTCCGCCACCTCACAATAACCCGCATCCTCTTCTCCGCCAGTGCCGTAAGTCACCATTCCAGAAGTTACGAAAGACGTTATCACATACTTCATCAACTTGTCCCACCAGGCCGTGCCTACCTGCTGGAAATGGCTGGCATGGGCAAGTTCGTGGGTAGCAGTGGCATAGATGCTGGCATAATCATCCGTGCCCTTGAGGCCGAGGGTAATGTCCGGAAGGAACCATTTCACCAGGCTGGCCCACTCTCCCAGATACTCCTTGAGCTTGGTATTGTCGATGGCAGCGCCGTGCTGCAGCATAGGGGCACTGCTGGCGGTAAGTTTGTTGAAAATCCAGACCCGCAAGTTCGATGGAGGAGTCTTCATCACGCCTTTCTGGGTCTTACATTTCTCGAAATAATCCCATACGCTGTTGTTCACCACGCTCCGCGCAAACAAGCTGTGGTCGCTGTTCCGGCTGATTTCCACACTATGGCCTTCCTGGGAATGCCGCCCGAGCGTAGATACGGAGCCACCCACCAGAATCAGATTCAGCCCTATTCCGAAGCCCTTCTTGTTCTTGAACACCAGCCAATAGCGGGGTTTGCTGGAGAATTTCTTGTCTATGTTGTAGTAGCCGTCCTCGTCGGTATAGGCCTGGCCTATCTTTACGAAGGAATTGCAGGCTACCCGCACGCCTTTCACTCCCTCGGGGCCGTCGGGAGAGGAATCGTCCACCAAAGTAATGCGCCCGGAAGGCTTGGCAGCATCGCCTTTGGTGCCCGGAGCATCTTCCAGCATACTGGCATTCCCGGTCAGGCGGAAGGCTTCTCTCTCCACGGCATCCCAATCTATACCTTCCGAGCCTGAGCGGGTCACGACATCGTGCTCCGTGATATGACAATGGTCCAATACTTCATAACGCAGACCCCGGGGAAACTCGAAGTCCGGCGGCACAATGGCATATTGCCAAGTAATTGCATCCTCCGGTATCGAAGGATCATGATAATAGTCCCCCTCCTTAATGATTTCGAAGTCCACCGGATGGTCCAGCAGTTCCAAACCCAGGGCCTCCAGCATTTCGCACTGGGCCTTGTCTTCCGGAAGGAAACGCACGTAGAGATCGGTCGTGGAAATATCCACGCTGCCTGCCTTTGTAGGGTAGAGCGAAGCCACGGCCTTGCTAATGTTCTTTACTGAATAGGGGTCCTCCAGCTGCTTGCCGAGAACCATCATCCCATGGCTAAGTCCCTCCTCTCCGGAAGACCAGCCCCCCTCATTGGCCGACGGGCCGTCCTTCTGGCAGGATACCGCCGTCAGGGCCGCCGACAGAATAATCAAAATCCAAATCCTTTTCATCTCAATCAGTGTTTCTCGGCAGCAAAAATAGGGAGCCACAGCCGTTTAAAAAGATGGTAAACGTTTAACTTGCATTATCGGCCGCCCTTGTTTTCCGGAGGCTTATGATTATATTTGTATATAACTTTCAACCTACTCCAAATGAATTTCCTGCTCAGTCTCATTGTAGCTTTTACCGCTGTCTTACCCCATGATAATGAAATGCTTGACGCTATCCGGAGGAACCCGTACCTGGCCGCAGGGAATTTACATCCATACATAGCCCCCGACGTAAGAAATCCCAAAAAATTGGACACTCCTGCGCCCAAAGGCTTCAAGCCCTTCTATTTTTCTTACTACGGAAGGCATGGCAGCCGCCATATGACCGGGGACCTATCCAACATCAGCAAGTATGTGGGAATATTCGACGAGCTTTCCGCAGAAGGGCAGCTTACCGAAGAGGGCGAAAAACTCAGGAGCTGGCTGCAGTGGTCCGAAAAGGAACATCAGGACAATATGGGCACGCTCACCAGCATTGGCTACAAGGAAGAGCAGGGCATCAGCCGCCGCTTTGCAAAGCGCTACAAGAGAATCTTCCGCCAAAGAGGCAGGAGGATGGTGGTAAGCCGTTCTTCGCCGGTGCTGAGGAGCGCCGTCACCGGAGAGAGTTTCGCGATGGAACTGCGCAGGAACTTCCCCAAGCTGGACTTCGACGTTCTGGCCGGGGACAGGTTCTACTTTACCAGATGGGATCACAGTGAAGTCCTCGACAGGGCGGAAGAAAATGTTGTAGATTCCCTCGTCAGGGCCAAGTTCGACACGCTGGCCTTCGTGAAGAAGTTCTTCAAGGACGAATCCGCCCTTCGCACAATACTCGCCGGAAGCGCAGTGGATGAACTCCAATATATGACTATGCACATACTCAGCATCAGCAAATGCATAGATGCGGACGCAGACCCCTTCGAATGTTTCAGCACCGAGGAAATCTACCGTTATGCCATAGTTCATAACGCCAGGACAGCTGCCTGGTTCATCCACAGCAAGGAAACCGGGGTCTTCCGCGACACCAACGCCGGCCGTCCTCTGATAAACGAGATAATCTGCAGGGCCGACGAGGCCATTGCCGGCAACGACATCTGCGCCAACCTGCGCTTCGGCCATGATTCAGGGGTAGGCCCCATGTTCAGCTTCCTGCACGCCAAAGGATATGAGCAGCACGTTCCCCTGGCCGAGACCTACATCAGCTGGCCCAGCTACGAACATTTGTTCATGGGCTGCAACCTGGCCATGGTATTCTACCGCAACCGCAAGGGAGAGGTGCTGGTAAAGATACTGGAAAACGAAAAAGAGACCGCCATTCCGGCGATCCCTTCTTACAGTGGCCCATACTACAGATGGGAAGATTTCAAAGAGTACTGCTCTAGAAGAATTTGACTTCCTTGCCTTCGATGGCGCTCATCAGGGCATTGCCCACGCGGCTCACACCGAAACGGAAATAATCCTTGTTAAGCCATTCCTCGCCCAGGATATCGAGGCCGATGTTGTAGTAAACGATGGCATCCTCGGCAGTGGCGATTCCGCCTGCGGCCTTGAAGCCAACCTTACGGCCTGTGGCCTTGTAGTAGTCGCGGATAGCCTCGCACATCACTTTTGCGGCCTCGGGCGTAGCATTTACGCTGACCTTTCCGGTAGATGTCTTGATGAAGTCGGCACCGGCCTCCATGGCGAGCATGGATGCCTTGCGGATAAGTTCGTCGGTCTTGAGCAGGCCGGTCTCGAGGATGACCTTGAGCACTATCTTGCGGCCAAGCTTTGCACCGACGGCGTCGATGGCCTTCTTCATTACCACGATTTCTTCGCTTGCGCCCTTCAGGTCGCCTGCGAGGAACTTATTCAGCGCCAATACTATGTCAATCTCGTCTGCCCCGTTCTCAACTGCGAGTTCGCATTCGCGGACCTTGACCTCGAGGAAGCTCTGGGCCGTAGGGAAGCAGCTGGAAACAGCGGTCACGTGCAGGGCCTCGCAAGGCCTGTTCTCACGCACCACGTTGGCAAGATTGGGAAAAACGCAGACCGATGCGGGAAGCGGGTAGGAAGGGTACTCCTTCTGGAGGACGGTAACCTTGTCCACGAGTTTCTTCACGGCCTCGGGAGTATCCTCGGAATGGAGGGTGGTGAGGTCCATGAAGGAGAAGCATTTCTTTAGAATTTCTGTCTGGTTCATAATTATCCTTTTATTTGAATATTGAATCCTTCATCGAGCAGAGGCTGCACCAAGGCACGCATCTCTGCTTCGGTAAATTTCTGTAATCCTGTCGCGGGGGTAGGCCTGTCTATGGTATAGACCATTATCTCGCGCGGGCGCATCTGACGCACCAGGTCCATCCAGGGCAGCAGCACTTCAGGAGACGAGGAATCGAAGTCGGAACTGCGCAGGAACATAGTCTGCAGCACGAAGTTCCCCTCGAAGGCCATCATATTCCGGACTATGTCCAAGGGCTCGTAGGGAGCCGTAGGGCGGTTGATCCTGGCGGCCAGGGCGGCGGTAGGGGCATCCAACTTGAGTATAGGATTATCTACCAGGCGGAGGGCGTCGAAAACTTCCTTCCGTCCGATGCGGGTGGCATTGGTAAGCACCGAGACCTTGGCATCGGGGTAGAAAGCATCGCGAAGCTGTATGGTGTCCCTGACTATGCGGGGGAAGTCCGGATTCAGGGTAGGTTCCCCGTCCCCGGAGAAGGTAATGGAATCGATGGGAGTCCCGGCCAGCAGGCATTCCTGGAGCTTGTCCTCGAGGGCGGCGCGCACCTTGGCGGCATCGGGGATGAGCTTGTCGGCAGTGCCGTCCTTGTTCCAGCCGCATTCGCAGTAGATGCAGTCGAAGTTGCATATCTTCCCGTTTCTGGGAAGAAGATTGATTCCCAGGGAGCTCCCCAGCCTACGGCTGAAGATGGGTCCGAATACCGTTTCTTCGCGGAGCATCATATCCTTGGCGGCAGCATCAGTACGGAATCGCGCCAGGGGGCCCAGACCATCGCCGTATCCACGCATATGGAATCCGGCCGGAATTCCGGAATGTGGTAGCTCGCAAGCCCGGAAAGAATGCCCCTCTGCTTCTCCACCTTCTTCTCGAAAAGCTCGAGGGCCGTTGCGGTGGTGCGCAGTTTCTTGGTGGCCAGTTCCATAATCTTGCGGTATTTCTCGGGATGATGCAGATAGTAGTTGACGCTGGCATCATAATCCTCG
>JAILMV010000005.1 GCA_024692185.1 Bacteroidales bacterium
CTGTGTCAAGGGCGCGAATGGCAGTCAGGCAGGCAGCCGCGGGCGGACGTGTCCACCCCCGGACACGGGCAGGGGGAGGGGCCCGCAAGATACGAGTTCCGCTTCAAGCGGAACGAAGGAGATTGTGGGAGGGGCCGGAGCGAGGACGCCAGAGGCGGCCGAGCGGAGTTCCGCCCGCGGCTGCCTGCCTGACTGCCAAGGGCCGTGGCCGGAGATCAGTCGACTCTGTATTTCTCGGGAAACTCGAGAATCTTCCGCTGCAGCAACGCCTCGTCACCAAGAATACTCAGGATGGAACCATAGTACGCCTCGCGCAAAACCCCCTCGGGCTGCACTCCGCTGATACAAGCATCGCAGAAAGCCTGCATCATCTCCAAGGAACCATCTCCGGAAGCCTCTGGCATTATGGAAATACCGGAAGTATCTTCCGCTGTCTCGGGGGCCCAACTGGTGCCGGCGAAAGCAGGATTGGAGAAAACACCCTTCTCTATCTCGCCAAGCAGCTGGCGGATTGCCGTCTTCTTGGGAGGGACCTCGGGGAAATAGCGCCCGTTAGGCAGGTCCACGGTCCCCTCTTTGCAGAGTATCTGCTCTCCCATGCCGAAATGCTTGTTGGAAATCACGGATTCGAAGGTCATGTTCACTCCGCTGGGGAAGGTGTAGATAACGCTTACATTGTCGTACACTTCCCTACCGTCCTTCCAATAGATGATGTTGCCGGAGCCCATCACCTTGCAGGGGAGCTCGCCGGTGGCAAAGATTCCGTTCTGCAGCTGATGGCAAGCCAGTTCGGTCATAAGTCCGCGGGAATATTCGCGATAGAGCCTCCAGTTAATGAGCCTTTCATATTCGGGAGATGGAACTTCGCGGCGCCAGTCGGCATTGCGGAACCAGTAATTGCGCACATTCACTACCGGGCCATACTCTCCCTTGCGGACGGAATCCAGGGCCTTTAGATATTTGGGATCGAAGAGCCTCTGCTGCCCGATAATGAATACCTTGCCACAGGACTGGGCAGTCCTGTACATATCCAGACACTCGTCCATGGTATAGGCCATGGCCTTCTCGCAAAGCACATGCTTGCCTGCGGACATGGCATCCATTGCCATATGATAATGCTCGTTCAAGGGAGTGGCGATGATTACTCCGTCCACATCCTTATCCTCGAGCAGGGCGCGGTAGTCCGTGTATGATTTCGCATTGGGGAACATCTCCAGGCCCTTTTCCAGATTGGGCTGGTAGATGTCGCAGAGGGCCACCACTTCCGCGTTGACAATCTGCTGGAGGTTGGCAAGATGGAGCTGCCCCCTTGATCCGGGCCCGATCAGGCCGAGACGCACCTTCCCTCCCACGACGGCCGCTTTCTTGTCCGGAGAGCAGGCCTCCACTATCGGCAGAGCGGAGAGGGCGATGCCGGCGGCTCCAAGTCCGCCCATTTTACCTAAAAAAGATCTACGATCCATAAGTTGCTATATATCCTTCAAATGATTCCATTATTCTGTCTCTGCTGCCAAGCGGCGCCGCATATACTGCGGTAGAGAGTATCTCGCACAAGAGTGCGGAGCGGCCGGAGACCGCAACCCAAGGGCCGGCCGATGCCGGGCTCGAGCTATGAGGGTCTATTATGTGATCTTTGCCTGAGCGTGATTGCCCCGACATCGAAAATGCGCTGTCTTTCAGTTCGAAAGTGCGCCCGCCCTCTTCGGACCGGACCCTCCAGCAAGGCCCGAAAGGGTGCTTTCCCATACCGACGACTGAACTGTTGCCAAAATTAAGGAGGGCGTCGGTGATACCTTCTTCGGCAAATAAGTTTCGGATAGATTCCAGGGCAAAGCCCTTGGCGAAACCCCCGAAATCGATCAGATGCCCTTTTCCGGCAAGTGCGGCTTCGTGGGTTTCAGGGAAAAGTTCATAGGCAGGACGGCTCTTGTCCGTACTGAGGGCAGCCACGTCGAAGTATCCATCGGTGAGACTGCGGAACTTTTCGCAGAGTTCGAGAGCGAAGAAGAGGTCCTCCCCCAGCTCAACACGGCCCGACGCTGTGTTGAGCAGGGCTGTCGGGCTGTCCGGAACGTGTCTGTCGAACTCCAAGGCTTCGGTTTTCACCAGTCTTTCGGCCATCTCGCAGAGATGTCGGGACTTCACCGCATCGGAACAGATGAAAAGCAGTTCCAGACGCGAGTGCATCGCAGAAATCTCACAGTAGGCTACGGGCGCCTGCGGATTCTTTGTGCTATGAGTGAAATCAACCAAACCAGCAGACGGACTAAAACTGTAAGAACATAGAGTATTCCCGCTATCACGCAGACATAGCCGATCTGGCTGAACAGCTCGACCGGCCTGCCGTCGAAGCGGATTACCGCATAGACATTGATTAAGAACGCAATGCCAAAGCAGAAGAGAAGAACAATAAGTTCCCTCTTCTGCCAAGGCCATTGCGATGTTTTGTTTGCCATTATAGCTCTTTGATCATTATATTCTGGTAATGTACCTCGTTACCGTGGTCCTGCAGCAGGATGTGGCCGGACTTGTGGTTACCGAAGTTGGCACGCTGACGGAACTTGCTGCACTGCACCAGGGCATTGAACATCTGGTTGTTGCGCTCGTATTCCACCACCTTCACGCCATTCAGCCAGTGCTCCACATGGTTGTCCCTGACTATCACCCAGGCAGTATTCCACTGACCCATGCGGAAGTAAGCTTCGTCCTTGTCGGCACGGATGAGGTCGTAGAGGGAGCCGAGGGTACGGTTGCCGGATACGCCAAGCTTGGCATCGGGATGGACTTTATCGTCCAGTATCTGGAACTCGCAACCGATTGCGGAAGCATCGGAAGGATAGAGATCGGGATTGATGAAATACTTGATACCGCTGTTTGCACCCTTGGTGAGGAAGAAATCCACGGAGAGCCAGAAATTCGTGTATTTGTCCACGGTCATGATATCGCCGCCGTTGGTGGACTCGGCACCGCCGTTCTCGGCAACGCGGAGTTCGTCACCCTCGATGCTCCAGCCCTTCTTGGGGAAAGGAAGGCCTTCGCCCTTGGCGGAAGCCCAGCCCTTGGTAGTCTTTCCGTCCCAGAGAAGTTTCCAGCCCTCAGACAGCTGACGATCGCTGAGAGTGTTGCTGATCTTGTTGACCTGATGAATGGGAGCGGCCTCGAGGCAGTAGGTAGCGGGGTTCTCGGTGCAGATCTTTATGTTCTTCCAGCTGATGCTGGTTCCGATACGCTCGGTCTTGTTTCCGACTCCGTGGACCTGCAGGGCGATGAAACCTTCGCCGTCCTTGTCGTCGATTACATCCGACACTAGCACGCCGTTCAGGAAAGTACGGATATGATTACCCACGCACTCGATGCGGCCTTTGTTCCAGTCTCCGTGCACGAGCGCGGTCCTGGCGGCCTGGTTGAAGGTTAGCGGATAGAGCCAGCCGCGACGGGCTTCGTCATAGATGCCGGCACTCCAGGCACGGTCGGAAGGATCGAACTCATACTGGTATCCGAATACGCGGCCTTCGTTGTTTATGTGGCTGCGGAACTGGACGCCGGAATTCTGGACCTCGTCCATCTTGAATTCGAACTCGAGGATGAAGTCCGAGTAATTGGCCTTGGTGGCAAGGAAGGAATTGATGTCGCTCGCATCGGTGCAGGTGCCGGTGATGCATCCGCCTTTGGCTACATATTTGGCGGTGCCGGAAACCTGCTTCCAACCTTTCAGGTTCTTTCCGTTGAATAGCGGAGTCCAGTTCTGGGCAGACATTCCGACGCAGCACAGCGTCGCAATGATGATTGTAAATATCTTTTTCATATCTCTCAATTATAGTACATAGTAATCTTCCCAACCCTTGCGCGGAGGAATACCGGTTAGCAAGGCGTTTGCAAATTTATTGTCGATGATCTCTCCGGAAAGACGGTCGAACTTGAACGTGGTATTGAGACGCTGTGCGATTACGCCGAGGTTCATCACCTGGCAGAGCACGCCGGAAATCTCGAAAGGAGAGCGGGTCTTCTCCAGGCCCATGCAGGCCTTGAGGAAATTCTCGTAATGGTTCGAAGGGCTCTTGGGCACTTCGGGGAGCTTGTGCTCCGCTATCATCTGCTTCTCCAATTCCTCGGGAATGATGTGCAGAGGAGAAGAGTGGGAGGAGCCCTTGAAGATGTAGTCGCGGCTGTAGATGATCTTGCCGGGATTGAGTTTGGCAGCCTGGTATGACTGACCGGCTACGGTAGGCACGTCGGCAACAGCGCTGATGCCATAACCTTCAGGTATCTCAGGATAGTTCCCGATGCCATCGTACCAGGTAAGGTCGCAGGCAGGCTTAGAGCCTCTGCGGGGGAAGCGGAAGCGGATGGTGGAACTCATGGGGAAGAAGTAATCATTGTGTCCTTCCGCCTTGAGCATCCCTACCTCGTAAGGGAGGCCGAGCTCCAGGAACTGGTGGGCAGTGTCGAAGATGTGTGCGCCCCAGTCACCCAGCGCGCCCATTCCGAAGTCGTACCAGCAGCGCCAGTTACCCTCGTCCAGCCATTTGCTGTAGTCGTGATACATGGTCTGCATCTGCCAGACATCCCAGTCCATGTTGGCCGGTTTGGGCTCGGCGTCGGGGAACTTGTTGATGTTCGGATCCAGCACATGCCAGCGACGGCTGTTGTTCATGTGGGCGTCGATCCTATAGACATCTTTGATGATGCCCGCCTCGCTCCAGGCCTTGAACTGGAAATAGTTCTCGCCCGAATGGCCCTGGTTGCCCATCTGGGTCACGACTTTCGGGTTGCGCTTCGCTGCCTCGATGAGCAGGGCGTTCTCATTGAAAGTGCGGGCAAGGGGTTTTTCGCAGTAAACGTGGATTCCTTCCTTGATAGCGCGCATCGCTATGGGGAAGTGGGAGAAGTCCGGGGTAGTTACGAACACGGCCTCGATGTCTTTTCCCATCTCGTCGAACATCTTGCGGAAGTCCTTGTAGCGTTTTGCCTTGGGGAACATTCCCATGACTTCGGTGGTATGATCCGCGCCCATGTTCACGTCGCAGATTGCCACGACGTTGGCAAGGCCCGTCTTTGCGACCTCTTTCGCGTTCTCGTTTCCCCTGTGGCCTATGCCTATGAGAGCGACATTGACTTTTTCACCGGATTTCCTGCCTGTAGCAGGACTTTTGGAAGCGACAGTATCGATGGCGTGGATAGGATTCTCCACGGCAAGCGCTACTGCGGCAGCTCCGGCAGTTTTCAAAAAATTCCTTCTGCTGACCATTTTTTCTGGTAAGATTATATTAAAAAATAGTTTACGATCAAGTGTTATCGTATATTATACAAATATGCGAAAATTTGACCGCAAATCCTATACCTTTCCGTAGGAAAAAACGCTGTCAATGTGCAATTTCCATGCGTCCGTCCTGAATTGTAAGCAGCAGTTTTTCCGGGCCGAAAGAAAAGCTTATCCGAAGGCCTTCCGACCCCTCCGAAACAGCCACCTCGGTGTTGGACGCTTCAAGGTTCCGATAGATTTCATCTTCCACCCGATAACGGCCGTGAGACTCAAGGCAGGAGGCAAAAATCTGACGCCCTTTTCCCTCCCTGTGCAGCACATAGACGGGTTCGGAGCGCAGGATAAATCCGGGGTCATTAGCTCCGCTGCGGAGAAGGGACAAACTGGTAGGAGCCGTAACGGCAGAGGAGAGACTGTACATCCTCTCCCCGCATAGCCAGCTGAAACGGACGGTTCCATCATCCTTTACAGCAGTTGCTTCCAGCCAAAGATGCTGGTATCCATAATCCTTCCCGGCCGCGCGCATCAAATCGGCAAATCGCTGATAATCAACATTCAACGACATCATCTGCCCTTGGAAATGATAGGGCAGGTCATAGCAGTGGGTGCCTTCCCCGCCATCGGCGATGAAAACATCTACCAGCAGAGGACTCTCCAGATAAGGCAGGTCCAGCATAGCGACCCAACGCTCCATCTTCAGCCCATCATAAGCATTGCTGTCAAGCGCAGCCATGTACTGAAGCCCATCGGAAGGATCCCCGTCGAAAGCGATTACCTGCGATGAATGTGGAAGAGCTTCCGGAGTAATCCCGCGGAAATGGCTGGTGCTGTCCGCCACCAGGGTATTGTGGGCGATGCTGGTCATGGCATAGCTCCTGTTCAGACTGGTATAACGCCCGCCTTCCTTTGCTCTCATCCCGGTATATTTGGCAGAGCCATAATCTGTCAGTACTTGCTGTCCATCGTCGTAATAACTTATGGCAAGTTTGTCGAAATGACCGTGATAACCTCCCTGCCCGCAAGCTTTCAATGTTACGGTCGGGCCGTCATGGGAAGAAGAGGGCTCCCCTCTGAGCACCATCACGGCCCCGGATTTTCCATCGGGACCGTCGCTGATGCGGCAGCTCCGGGGCACGAATTCTTCTGCG
>JAILMV010000037.1 GCA_024692185.1 Bacteroidales bacterium
GAGAAAAAGAATTATTTTTGCCCCACGGGCGGAAATCGGCATAATAAATGTTATCTTTGTTTGTTTATACGCAAACAGCGCAAAAATAATGAAAAAGTTCGGGCTGGCAATACTCTTTTTGATAGCGCAGGTCATCTGGCTTGCCGCGCCGCTTTCCGCCCAGTACGATAAGGATGTGTTCTTCCTCCGCGGCCGCCAGGCCTTCTCCGACGGGAAATACGCCCTGGCCATTGAGAATTTCAATGTTCTGGCCCGTCTGGACACCACCGACTATTGGAACTTTTTCTTCCGCGGCATTTCCAAATATAATCTCGGGGACATCCGCGGAGCACAGCAGGATTTCGACCGTACCATAAGGCTGAATCCTATATTCACCAACGGATATCATTATCGAGGCATCACCAAGAGCCGCCAGGGGCAGTATGAGGAAGGCCTGGAGGACATCAATAAGGCCATCTCCCTCCGCCCTGGCTTTTCCGGGCTGTACTATAGCCGCGGAGTCACCTACTTCCTGGCCCGACGCTTCGACGAAGCCATTGCCGACTTCGACCGCTACATCAAAAACGAGCCTAAGGATCCGGGAGCCTATCTGAACAGAGGTGCCTGTTATCTTTTCAGCAAGGATACTACAAAGGCGCTTGAGGATTACAACAAGGCCATAGGGCTGGACCGCTACGATCCCGAAGCCTACATCCGTCGCGGGCGAGTCTTTGCCTCCCGCCAGGACTACGACCATGCTATAGAGGACCTGGACCATGCCATACAGCTGGATACCTCAAATACCTTCGCCTACTTCAACAGGGCACTTATGTATGCCGACTGCAATGAGCCCAAAAAGGCAATGGAGGATCTTGACCGTGTGCTGAAGGATGAACCCGGAAATGCCCTCACCCTCTATAACAGGAGCCTTCTGAGGGCCCAGCTCGGGGACTATGAAGGAGCCCTGGACGATATGGACAGGGTCATAGGCATCAATCCCGGCAACGTGCTGGCCTATTTCAACCGCGCCGGCTACTTCATAGAGATGAATCGCTGGCAGGATGCCCTGGAGGACTATAACATGTCCATAGCCCTCTACCCGGACTTTGCCAAGGCCTACATGAACCGATCATATGTGGAGAAGATGATGGGGCGCAACAAGGCCTCCAAGGCGGACTACGAGATTGCGCGGAAGAAGGTTGCAGAATATAACAGCAAGAGCGCGTCCGGCCAGGCCGACTTTGCGGATACAACCAAGAAATACAGCTCCCTGCTGGCCCTGGATGCCGATTTTGCGAAGAAAGACTTCGAAAACGAGCTGCTCCAGCACAGGGACATCGACATACGCCTGCGTCCGCTCTACAAGTTCGATATCGCAGGCGATGGCGAAGGCAGGCAGATGGTGCTGCGCACCGTCTATGAGAACCCCCTGATCGACCGCTTCCTCGCAAGCGTGCCCATACCCGTGGCCGTGACCAACGAAGACGTAGGAAAGATAAAGCTTTCCAGGAGCATCAACAGCATACTTGCGGGAGATTCCAGCCAGGGTGCGGGAGAGAGCCATCTCACCCCTTCGGCAAAGAGCTTCATAAAAGGCATCTACGAGGTCCAGAACAAGCAATACAATTCCGCCCTTGCCTGCTTCGACCAGGCTGCCAAACTCGCCGAGGACGATGTCGTGCAGGACCGCTACGCCAAGTTCTACAAGGCGTTCTACCTTATGAACAGGGGCGTGCTGAGGGCAGAGATGATAGATTTCATAGCCAGCATGGAACGAAATGTACGCACCCTCACCATGGACGACCAAGGCACCATACGGGCCAGGATCAGCGACAGGGTGGACCGCAGCTACGACTATTCCGAGGCCATCGCCGACATCCAGGAAGCGATGCGCATCCTCCCCGACATACCCTACCTTTACTTCAACATGGGCAATCTGCAATGCCTCTCCGGCAATATGGTAGAAGCCATCGAGAATTACGACCGGGCCATCAGGATCAGTCCCGAAATGGGAGATGCCTATTTCAACAGGGCCCTGGCGCTGATATTCATCAAGGACAAGGAAAAGGGATGCATAGACCTCTCCAGGGCCGGGGAACTGGGCGTGACGGATGCCTACGGAGTGATTTCGAAATATTGTAAAGAAGATGATCAGCAATAAGATAGTTTTCCAGTCCCTTTCCAGCGGCAGTTGCGGAAATTGCTACTTTCTGCACATTGACGGGGAAGATGGCGGAGCGGGAATAGTGATAGATGCAGGAGTCAGCCTGAGGAGACTGAAACAGGAACTGCTCAAGAACGGTTTTACCTACGACGACGTGGATGCAGTCCTGATTACCCACGACCATATGGACCATATCCACAACCTGGGTCCTTATTGCAAACGTCTGCTGAAACCAGTGTGGATGACCCGCAAACTCAGAGGGTCCCTAGCCACACACTGGATGACCGGCCAGTATCTCGGCCAGGTCGTGCGTACTCTTAAAGACTCCGACTGGTCGGAGATAGTGCCCGGAAGAGTGCGGGCAAAGTATTTCATAGTCCCCCACGATGCAACGCAGACCGTAGGTTACTGCATCGATATGGAGGGTTATCTGTTCGTTATAATGACCGACATAGGCCGGATGACCGACGAAGCTCTGGGATATGCCTCGAAGGCCTCCACGGTAGTGATAGAAGCCAATTACGACCTGGACATGCTGAAGTCCGGTCCATATCCGGTAGAGCTCCAGGACCGCATCTGCGGAGGCAACGGACATCTGTCCAATGCCGAGTGCGCCGATGCGATCAGGGATTTCATCCATCCCGGGCTGGAGAACATCTTCCTATGCCATCTTAGCGAACACAACAACACGCCGGGAAAGGCCGTAGCAGCCTGTGCACCGGCCGTAGAGGGCACCGGAATACGTCTGCTGGCACTGCCCCGCCAGAGCGCGTCTCCGATGTTCATATTGTGATTTTGATTATTTTTGTAGAATGAAAGCATTCTGGTCGATGATACGGCGCTATGTTAGCCCGTACAAGAAATACCTGGCAGGTTCGGTGCTGATGAACATACTAAGCGCCGTCTTCAATATATTCTCCTTTACCTTACTGATCCCCGTGCTGAAGATAATCTTCCAGATGGAAGAGCATACTTACAGCTTCATACCTTGGGGAACGGGCGATTTCAAGGAAGTCCTGGTAAACAATTTCTACTGGTTCGTAAGCAACTATATGAGCGTCCACGGGCCCATCATCACCCTCTTCGTGCTGGCTGGCCTGCTGATATTCATGACGGCCCTCAAGACATCCTGCTACTTCGGATCCACGGCGGTAATGGTGCCTATGCGTACCGGAATTGTGAAGGACATGCGTCTCCAGATATACAATAAGATACTCTCACTCCCCCTCGGATTCTTCTCCCAGGAGCGCAAAGGAGACATAATTGCCCGTATGAGCGGCGATGTCCAGGAGGTGGAAAACTCCATCACCGGCTCGCTGGACATGATAATCAAGAATCCTATCCTGATTGTCTTCTACATAGGTACCCTGATCTTCATCTCCTGGAAACTCACCCTCTTCGTGCTGGTGTTCGCACCGCTGATGATGTGGCTGATGGGTGTCATAGGCCGTAACCTGAAGAAGCGTTCCGCCGAGGCCCAGGCCCTCTGGAGCGATACCATGAGCATGGTGGAAGAAACCCTCGGAGGCCTACGCATAATCAAGGCCTTCCTTGCTGAGAAGACGATGTCGAAGCGTTTCGACAAGGTGACCGGAGCCATGAAGAACAAGAATACCCGCGTGGCCACCCGCCAGGCCCTCGCCCATCCCGTGAGCGAGTTCCTGGGCACGGCTATGATTGCAATAGTGCTCTGCTTCGGCGGCTACCTTATCATCAAGGACGATTCCTTCATCGACGCTCCTACCTTCATCTTCTACATGGTGATACTCTACAGCGTCATCCAGCCTATCAAGGACCTCTCGAAGGCCTCCTACAATATTCCCAAGGGCCTTGCCTCCATGGAGCGCATCGACAAGATCCTGAACGCCCGCAACGACATCCGCGAGAGCGAGGGTGCCAAGGAAATCAAGAGCTTCGAGGATTCCATCCGCTTCGAGCACGTGGACTTCCGCTATGAAAAAGATGGCAGGCAGATACTATCCGACATCGACTTTGCCATACCCAAGGGTAAGACGATCGCCATCGTAGGTGCCTCGGGAGGCGGAAAATCCACAATGGTGGACCTTATCCCCCGATTCTACGACGTGAACGCAGGCAGGATAGTAATCGACGGAACGGACATCCGCGACTACAAGCTGGACAGCCTCCGTTCCCTTATGGGCAACGTGAACCAGGAGCCCATCCTGTTCAACGATACCATCTTCAACAACATCGCCTTCGGCGTGGAAGGTGCTACCGAGGAGCAGGTCATAGAGGCCGCCAAGATAGCCAACGCCCACGACTTCATAATGGAGAAGGAAGAAGGATACCAGACCAACGTAGGCGACCGCGGATGCAAGCTCAGCGGCGGTCAGCGCCAGCGCATCAGCATTGCCCGCGCAGTGCTTAAGAACCCTCCCATCCTTATCCTGGACGAGGCTACGGCCGCTCTGGATACCGAGAGCGAACGTGCAGTGCAGGAGGCCCTGGAGCGCCTTATGAGCAACCGCACCACCATTGCCATCGCCCACCGCCTCAGCACCATCAAGGATGCCGACGAGATAATTGTCGTGGATGAAGGCCGTATAGTGGAACGCGGCCGTCACGAGGAATTGATAGCCCTCGGCGGATATTATAGGAAACTTCACGACATGCAGGCCCTATGACGACCCCGAAGACCATACTCGCAAGGATACTCTTCCTGCTATATCTGGCGGCCATAGCCCTGCTATGCTTCATGCATGTGGATAAGCTTCCGGACGTGCAGAAGTTCATCCTGGGCATACCTACGGACAAGATTGCCCACTTCCTGATGTTCCTGCCCTTCCCCATACTGGCTTACCTGGCCTACGACCATCTGACCAACAAGCTGGGTCACGCCATACTCTTCGCCCTGGCCACCCTGGCTGTGGGTATGCTGCTGGCCTACGGCACGGAATACGTACAGGGGAAACTCCCATACAGGTCGATGGACATGAATGATTTCAAGGCCGACGCCCTGGCCCTGGCCATCAGCTGCGTCGGAGTATTCATAGTAGATATAACACATCTAAAAGTCAGAAAGACACACTGATCATGCTCCGCAAGGTACTGACTGTCTCCGCAGTTCTGCTTCTGAGCCTTTCCCTGAACGCCCAGAAAGCCATTCTCGAGGCTTTCAAGGAACCTGTGGACTCCATTACGGTGCTTGCCAAGGAGCATTTCCGCGTAAAATCGCATCTCAGCCTGCGCAAAGCAATGAAGCGGGGAAAGCTCATGGACCTTTACTTCACCAAGGAACTTGGGGACTACCCCTGGCGTTCCAAGGACATCAAATGGTTCCGCAGCAGCCTGCAGGAGCTCTGGCCTGAAGATGTGGCCGGCTACAGCCTGGGAGGCATCTGGTGCGAAAGCGTGGATCTGGAAGAACTGGCCCAGCCCGCCCCGGGGAACAACGGACAGCCCAGGCCCTATAAATTCAAAGTGGACGCAAAACCCCGCAAGGCCTTCATAGAGAAGAGCGGCGAGCGCAGGTACGACGGAGGCCTTTATGGCCGCCATATAGCCCTCTGGCAGAGTCACGGACGCTTTTTCGACAACGGAGCCGGTGTCTGGAGCTGGCAGCGTTCTCCCAACTGGAGGACAACTGAAGACCTCTACACCCAGAGCTATGTGATTCCCTTCCTGATTCCTATGCTGGAAAGGGCCGGAGCCTATGTGCTGACACCCCGCGAAAGGGATACCGGTTCGCTGGAGGTAATCTGCGACAATGACTCCCATTTCCGCAGCCCCGGCTTCCCCGTGCGCAGCCATGGCAGATACAAGGAAAAAGGCCCCTGGAAAGATGCAGGAGAGGGATTTGCAGACAAGAAAGAAGTTTATGTGAAGGACGATAATCCCTTCACCATGGGCAGCGCCAGGCAGACAGCCTGCAGCGGAGGAAAGGCCACGGCCAGCATACGCTGGGAGCCCTGCCTCGAGGAAAACGGCCGCCACTGCGTGTACATCTCCTACAAGACGATGCCCAACAGCAGCAGTTCCGCCCGCTACACCGTCTTCCACCGCGGAGGAAAGAGCGAGTTCATAGTGAACCAGAAGATGGGCGGAGGCACCTGGATCTTCCTGGGCGAGTTCGACCTCGGTCCTGACTCCTATATAATGCTGGACAACGGCAGTTCCTCCGGACGCAGTTCCGAGAAAGGCAATGTGGTCAGCGCGGATGCAGTCCGGATTGGCGGAGGAATGGGCAAGATTGCCCGCGGCCGCGGCAGCGACGAATCCGAATGGGAAACCTCCGGACTCCCCTCCTATCTGGAAGGAGCAATGTATTGGGAACAATGGGCTGGAATGCCCTACAAGCGCATCCACCAGTGGGAAACTGACTATACCTGCGACTTCGCATCCCGCGGCGAATGGGTGAAGATGCTCAAGGACGACAAGGACATCCCCTTCGACCTTTCCCTGGCCTTCCATACCGACGCCGGTGTCACGCCGAACGATTCCATAGTGGGAACCCTTGCCATCTATACCCTGAAGGCAGATGGAAGCAGGAAATTCAAGAACGGAGATGACCGTGCGGCCTGCCGCCTTATCACCGATTTCGTGCAGACCCAGATAGTGGACGATCTGCGCTGCGACTATGATTCCTTATGGACCCGCAGGCAGATCTGGAACCGTTCCTACTCCGAATCCCGCACCACCGACGTTCCGGCCGTGCTGCTGGAACTGCTTGCCCATCAGAACTTTGCGGACATGCGCTTCGGACTCGACCCTCAATACCGCTTCGACGTCTGCAGGGCCATCTACAAGGGCATTCTGAAGTTCCTCAGCACCTACTACGGGGTCAGCTACACAGTGGCTCCCCTGCCGGTCAGCGCCTTCTCCGTGGGCTTCGGCCAGGCAGGCAAGGCCCAGCTCAGCTGGGAGGCCAGCAAAGACGCCAAGGAACCCACCGCAGTGCCGGACGAGTACATAGTTTACACCCGCATCGATGACGGAGCCTTCGACAACGGTACCAGGGTGAAGGGCTGCAGCATCGAAATGCCGGTGGAAGCCGGGCATATCTACTCCTACAAGGTAGAGGCCTGCAACCGCGGCGGACGCAGCTTCCCTTCCGAAATCCTCAGCCTGGGCCTGGCCCCAGAAGGCAGCAAGAAGATACTGATAGTCAACAACTTCGACCGTATCAGCGCACCTTCGTGGTTCGATTATGGCGAATATGCCGGCTTCGATGCCAGGCGCGATGGCGGAGTTCCATACATCAAGGACATTTCCTATTCCGGAGAGAGCTACGAGTTCCGCCGCGAGAAGAAGTATATCAACAACACGGCCCCCGGTTTCGGGGCCACCGACGTGGACCAGGCAGGCTTCCAGCAGGCAGGCAACAGCTTCGACTACCCTGCCGTGCACGGACGCGCCCTGCTGAATCTGGGATACAGTTTCTGCTCGAGCAGCAGGAAAGCCTTCGAGAAGGCCCCTGCAAGGCCGTATTTCGCCATCGACGTCATCTGCGGCAAGCAGATAAGCACCCTGGTGGGAAACAGCCGCAAACCGGCCCGTTTCCAGGTATTCCCGGCAGCTTTCCGCAAAGCCCTGGGTGCATCTGCCTCGGCCGGCTGCAACCTGCTGATTTCCGGGGCCTACATAGCCACCGACGCCTGGGACGAGATCTACCCCATAGTAGATCCGCAGTATCAGGAAGATGCCCGCCGCTTCATCCTGGACACCCTCGGATACCGCTGGAGCACCTCCCGAGGCTCGGTGAACGGCAAGTTCCAGCTGGACGAGGAGAACTACTCCTTCCGCTTCTCCCCCGACGAGGAGGGCTATTGCGTGGAGATGGCCGGAGGCATACGCCCCACCGACGGAGGCAAGCTGGTAGCCAGGTTCAGCAACCGGACCGGAGCCGCCGTCTATCATCCCTTCGAGGGCTGGAAAGTGCTGGCCTGGAGCGTTCCTTTCGAGACTATAACACCTAAAGAAAATATTAAGACAATTATTGATAAGTCATTGAAATATTTCGAATAACACTATGAGCGAAAAACAATTCAGAATTGAATCAGACCTCCTCGGCGAACTGGAAGTTCCCGTCGATGCCTACTACGGTGTTCAGACCCAGAGGGCCATCAACAACTACAGGATCTCCAACACTCATATGAGTGACTATCCCGAGTACATCATTGCCATGGCCTACGTGAAATGGGCCGCCGCATCGGCCAATGCCGAGCTCGGCGCCCTGGATCCCAAGATTGCCGATGCCATCTGCAAGGCCTGCAAGGAAATAGTGGACGGAGCTCTCCGCGACCAGTTCCCTGTGGATATGATGCAGGGCGGTGCAGGTACTTCCGTGAACATGAATGCCAATGAAGTGATCGCAAACCGCGCCCTCGAGATAATGGGGCACAAGAAAGGCGAGTATCAGTACTGCTCCCCAAACGACCACGTGAACTGCGCACAGTCCACCAACGATGCCTACCCCACTGCATTCCGCTACACTTTCGTGAGGATGAACAAGCATCTGGTTCGCGCCCTGAAAGACCTTATTGCCGCTTTCCGCGCCAAGGGAGAAGAGTTCAAGGATATTCTCAAGATGGGCCGTACCCAGCTTCAGGATGCAGTACCTATGACCTCCGGACAGGAGTTCAACGCTTTTGCCAACAACCTTGAAGAAGAACTTGCGAACCTTGAGCGTAATGTAGTGCTGCTCAAGGAGATAAATATGGGTGGAACAGCTATCGGAACAGGCCTTAACGCAGTTCCCGGTTTCGCCGAACTCTGCACCCGCCGTATGAGCGAACTTTGCGGCGACGAACTGATTTCAGCACCCGACCTGGTGGAGGCTACTCCAGACACCGGAGCCTACGTAAGCTACTCCGCCGCCCTTAAGCGCCTTGCCATCAAACTCAGCAAGACCTGCAACGACCTCCGCCTCATGGCCTCCGGTCCCCGTTGCGGCCTTCACGAGATCAACCTGCCTCCTATGGCCCCCGGTTCATCGATTATGCCCGGAAAGGTGAATCCCGTCATCCCGGAAGTCACCAACCAGGTGTGTTTCAAGGTGATAGGCAACGACACCACGGTCGCTTTCGCTGCCGAAGCCGGCCAGCTGCAGCTGAACGTGATGGAGCCTGTCATAGCAGAATCGATACTGGAGAGCATCACTTGGCTGACCAACGCCCTCGACACCCTGCGCGAGAAGTGCGTCGTGGGTATCACCGTCAACAAGGAGCATTGCGATGCGATGGTCAAGAATTCCATCGGTATAGTGACTGCCCTTAACCCTTATATAGGTTATAAGAACAGTACGAAGGTCGCCAAAGAGGCTTTGGAGACTGGTGGAAGCGTGTATGACATTGTACTGGAGAAGGGACTTATGAGCAAGGAAGAGCTCGACAAGGCCCTGGATCCCGTAGCAATGCTACACGCACATAAGCTTTAGCTACTTGGCGGCTTTGGCTCGCTGATATTCTAACTGGGCGTCTTTCAGTTCCTGGGGAACTGGGCGCCCGGTTACTTTTTCTATGGCAGCGAAACTGCCCAGATCATCCCAGGGCCAATCGGCCGGAATGCACCATACGTGAGAGGATTTTTCCATTACCGCATAGTCGATGGAAATCTTCTCGCAAGTAGGGAAAAGACGCTCCAGTTCGGCCTCTTCCGAAGGGGTGTAAAAGGCCTTTTCCAGCTCGTCCATTACCCCCGCGATCTGCGGAGCATGGGCCCTGATTTCGGACTCTACGGTAAGGGTGTTCCAGACAAAAATTCCGGCATTCCAGAGGTAATTTCCGGCCTCCAGATAGCTCTTTGCAGTCTCAAGGTCGGGTTTTTCCCTAAAACTCTCCACCTTAACGATATCTGGCTCATTATCAATTGTTTGCATTTTGTCAATTGACGGAATTTCAATATATCCGTAGCCAGTATTGGGATTTGTAGGCTTGATTCCAACACAAACGATCGAAGGCTTTCCGGAACCCGTAAATTTGAGGGCCTTACGCATCGTAACTGCAAATAAATCAATGGATGAAACAAATGCGTCAGAAGGGCTAACAACTATGTTACATTGCCCAAAACGGGCTTTTATCTTCCAAATGGCGTAAGAAATGCACGGAGCAGTGTTCCGAGGAGTGGGTTCGGCGAGTATCTGCTCGTCCGGAATGGAGGGTAATTGCTCCTTTATCCAGTGAACATAATCCTTGGATGTCACTATCCAGAAACGGGCTTCCGGATCCACCGAAAGGAAGCGCTCATAGGTGAGCTGGATGAGGCTCTTTCCGACTCCCAGAAGATCCAGGAACTGCTTGGGTTTTTCTGCTGTGCTGAGGGGGTAGAGACGGGTCCCCTGCCCACCGGCCATTATTACTATATGGTTAGTCATATCCTAATTTTTAGTTCTGCGAATATCGCTCTTTTTTGCTAACTTCGCAAGCCATGAAATATGAAGTAGCGATATTCGACCTGGACGGCACCCTCATCGACACCATAGAAGATTTAGGCACGGCCGTCAACCACTCCCTCCAGCTTCGCTCCCTCCCCCTCCACAATATGGAGGAATACAAGGGAATGGTCGGGCATGGCATCCGGGAACTGGTTACCAAGGCCCTGCCCGAAAGCCTGAGAGAGGACGGCGCATACGTGGATTCCGCACTGAAAGATTTCCGCGAATACTACTCTTCCCATATCGACGTGCACACCAGGCCCTATGATGGGATGGTGGAGCTACTTGAAGAATTACATTCGGCAGGAGTATGTATCGCGGTGGCATCCAATAAGTTCCAAGAGGGAACAGAGCATCTGATCAAGGAGTTTTTCCCGAAAGTGGACTTCGTCGCCATCTTCGGGAACCGCGAGGGTTATCCGCTCAAGCCGGACCCCGCCATAGTCAGGGAAGTCCTTTCCCGTTCGGGCGTGTCTGCCGACAAAGCCATAATGGTGGGAGATTCCCGTACGGACATCCGCACCGCCGTGGCCGGAGGTATCGACGTGATAGCCGTCAGCTGGGGTTTCAGGCCCAAGGAGGAGCTTTCCGAGGCTCTTGCCGAGCTCTCCCCTTCCGGCCGTCTGGCCAGCTCCGTGGCCGAGCTCCTGGGCTTTCTGATGGAAGGCAAAAAAAAGTGAAAAAATATTTGGATAAATAAAAGCAAGTTTATACCTTTGCACTCCCAATCGGAGACTCGTTAGCTCAGTTGGTAGAGCACAACACTTTTAATGTTGGGGTCTCGGGTTCGAGCCCCGAACGGGTCACAA
>JAILMV010000076.1 GCA_024692185.1 Bacteroidales bacterium
CATGAAGATAATCCAGGCCGGCTACGAACCCATCCACGCCAGCGTCAGCATCAACCCCTCCAAGACCTTCCAGAAATGGGATGGCTTCGGGGCAATGAACCTCGGAGCGAACTGGGGCAAGGCCATAGACTGGTCGGAAAGCGAGACGGATACCTTCATGAAGGACATGGGCCTGAACCTGATGCGCATCCGCATCCCCTACGACGAGAACGCCTGGAGCGGACTGGTGGCGGGCTGCAAATATGCGGTAGATAAATACGGCGCCCACATCCTCGCCAGCCCCTGGACCATGCCCGCCAGGATGAAGACTCCCGAACAGCTCGAGGCCAGCAAAAACGGCATCACATCCTCCCTCAAGCCCGAATGCTACGCCGAATACGCCGCCTATCTCCAGAAATTCGTGGACTATATGAAGAACGCCGGCGCCCCCATCTACGCCATCTCCATACAGAACGAGCCCGACTGGACCGCTACCTACGAGGGATGCATCTGGAGCGCCGAGCAGCACCTGGATTTCGTGAAGAATTACGGGGATAAGATCGACGGCGCCCTGCTGATGACCGGCGAGAGCATGGGCAGCAAGCACAGCTTCTACGACCCTGTCCTCAACGACGCCACGGCCTGCGAGAACATCGACATAGTGGGCGGACACCTCTACGGAGTGAGCCCCGAGCCCTACAGCCTGGCCGGGCAGAAGGGGAAATCCCTCTGGATGACCGAGCATCTGCTTAACGAAAGCTGGACCGCGAATACCTCCCACTGGTACGAGACCCTGGATATGCTGAAAGAAATCCACAACTGCCTGGTGAACGGCTGGAACGCCTACATCTGGTGGTACGGCATACGCTACTACAGCCTGCTCGGCGACGGCGAGAAAAACACCAGCCGGGGAGCCATACTTCCCCGCGGAAATGCCTTCGCCCACTACAGTTCCGCCATACGTCCGGGGGACGTCCGGATAGAGTGTACAAGCAAGGATGCGGACGGACTTCTGGCCTGCGCATTCAAGGGTGAAAATGGGCGTATCAGCGTCATTCTGCTGAACTCCGGCAATAGCAGATTCTCCGATCTAAAGCTGGATTTCGGGCAGAAATTCCCGGAAATAAAAGCCAGTTGCTGCAGCGAAAACGGGAAGCAAAACGTAAACGTTTCGATCGACGGAAATATTGCGACTTTGGACCTTCCTGGCGCATCCGTAACAAGTCTCGTTGCAAATCCATAAGGATATGTAACAAAGTTGACATTCTTGTTCTAAATTTTTAAAGGACTGAAACATTTTTAGAGGTCTCTGCAGGGGCTTTTGGGTAACTTTGCAACAATGAAAAAAGTGCTCATACTCATCTGCAGCCTAGTCCTCCTGGCAGCCTGCGACAAAGCCCCGGTAAGCATGCCGGAGCTCTTTGCCGACCATATGGTCCTGCAGAGGGACCGCGACATTCCCATCTGGGGATGGAGCAATCCCAAAGCAAGGGTGACCATAGTCTGGCAGGGCAGCAAGAAGGTGGTCCGCGCCGACCGCGAGGGCTTCTGGAAAACCAAGCTACGCCCCACCCCGGCTGGAGGTCCCTTCGAGATGCAGGTGAATGACAGCACCATCCGCGACATCCTCGTCGGGGACGTCTTCCTCTGCAGCGGGCAGTCCAACATGGAGCTCCCCGTCAAGCGCTGCCTGGACGTCGTGGCCGGCGAAATCAAAGACTACTCCAACCCTCTGATCCGCTATATGAAAGTCCCCCTGGCCTACAAGTTCGACGGCCCGGCAAAGGACCTGCCCGAATGCGGATGGGAGGTACTGGACGGAGAGCAGACGGCCCTCAGCTGGGGAGCCCTCTGCTACTTCACCGCCCGCTATCTGCAGGAAGCGGAAGGAGTACCCGTAGGCATGGTGAACTCTTCTGTAGGAGGCTCTCCCATCGAAGCCTGGCTGAGGGAAGATGCCCTCCCGGACTATGCCCTGGCAGAACTCCGCGAATTGCAGGACCCCGCCGTACTGGACAGCATCAACAACTTCAACGCCCATCTATATTCCGACTGGCAGAACGCCCATAACGCCCTCCCGGCCCCCGAAGGAGCCCGCTGGCGCAATGTGGACATCTTCTCCAAATCCTGGGCGGTAGATGCCAGAGGCGATAACATCTACGGCAGCCACATCCTCCGCCGCCGCTTCAGGCTGAAGGCCGGCCAGACCGGAGAGAGCGTGCTGCACCTCGGCGCTATGATCGACGCCGATTCCACCTTCGTAAATGGTAAATTAGTTGGTAGTACTACATATATGTATCCCCCTCGCAATTATGCAGTTCCGGAAAACTTCCTGCGCGAGGGTATGAATGAGGTCGAAATTCACCTCTACGCCTGTGGAGGCAATCCCGCCGGTTTCGTTCCCGACAAGAATTACAGTCTGGAAACCCCCGGCGGGAGTGTCAGCCTCCTCAAAGGATGGGAGCACAAGGCCGGCAGACGCATGCCCGCCCGCGCTCCGCAGGTATTCCTGCAGTACAAGGCCGCAGGGCTCTACAACGCAATGAGCGCCCCGCTCCGCAACTACGCCTTCGACGGATTCATCTGGTATCAGGGCGAGAGCAACTGCAACAATGCCTCATCCTACGGCGAATTGCTCGAAAAGCTTATCAACACCCGCAGGGAAGAGCTGGCAAGCCCCGCCCTCCCCGCCTACATCATAGAACTGGCCGCCTTCGAACACTCCGAACTCAGCGACAATGACTGGGGATGGAACCGTGTGCAGAAGGAGCAGCGCCGTACCGCCGAGAAGATGGACGGAGTCTGGCTGGTTCCCAATGCGGACCTCGGAGAATGGAACGACATCCACCCTCAGGACAAGGCCACGCTGGGCAGGCGCGCTGCGGACGTAATACTCAAATCCAAGAACTGAAACCTGAATCTATATGATTTCATCCAACAACGAAGCTAAAGGCTTCTACAAACTAAATTGGCTGCAGCGTATAGGGTTCGGAGCCGGCGACATGGCACAGAACCTTATATATCAGACCATAAGCATTTGGTTGCTCTTCTATTACACTAACGTTTTCGGCCTTGGGCTGAAAGCTGCAGCCTTAATGTTCCTGATTGTACGTCTTGTAGACGTAATCTGGGACCCTGTCGTGGGCACGCTCGTGGACCGCGGCAACCCGCACTGGGGTAAATACCGTTCCTGGCTGATCCTAGGAGGCATACCATTAGTAGGATTGGCAATTCTCTGCTTCTGGAACGGTTTCAGTGGTTCGTTGTTGTATGCCTATATTACCTACGTAGGCATGTCGTTGTGTTATACCCTGGTGAATGTGCCTTACGGCGCACTCAATGCCTCACTCACCAGGGATACCAACGAAATTACCATCCTCACCAGCACCAGGATGTTCATGGCCAACCTGGGAGCCCTCTGCGTAAAGAGCCTTCCGCTCATCATCGCAATCTTCGCCCCCAAGGTGATCAACCCCGTCACAGGGAAGAGCACGGCGGTTTACAACACCCCCGAAGCCGCTCCCGCCTGGTTCATTACGATGAGCATCTTCGCTCTCGTAGGCCTCGCCCTGCTGATCTTCTGCTTCACGCAGTGCAAGGAGAAAGTGGTAATGGACAAGAAAGAAGCTTCGAATGTGAAAGTCAGCGACCTGTGGATGGAGTTCCTCCGCAACAAGCCCCTCCGCGTGCTGGCATTCTTCTTCGTAACCGCCTTCGCAATGATGAGCGTCGGCAACGCGGCCGACTCCTACTTCATGACCTACAACGTGAAGGCCACCCCGCTACTTACCACCTTATTCATGTGGCTCGGAACCATTCCGGCCTTCATCTTCATGCCCCTCGTGCCCGGAATCAAGCGCAAGATCGGCAAGAAAAACATGTTCTACCTCTTCCTGGGCATAGCAATCCTCGGAATGGCAATGATGTACTCCTTCGTGTCCATCCCCGCGCTCAAGGGCAACTTCGTGCTGCTCTGCATAGCCCAGTTCGTTAAATCTACCGGTATCATCACAGCTACCGGATACATGTGGGCCCTCGTACCCGAGGTCATTGCCTACGGCGAATACACCACCGGCCGCCGCATCGCCGGCATAGTGAACGCACTCACCGGAATCTTCTTCAAGGCCGGAATGGCCCTCGGAGGAGTGGTTCCCGGACTGGTGCTTGCCTGGGTCGGATTCAACGCCGAAGCCGCCGAACAGAGTCCGCTTGCCCTCCAGGGCATTCTCTGGCTGGTATGCGTAATCCCGGCAATACTGCTCGCCCTCGCAATGTGGATCATCTCCAAGTACGACCTTTCCGACGAGAAGATGGACCTCATCAATAAAGAAATTGAATCACGCGCATGAAAAAATTCCTGATCCCCCTCGCCGCCGCCCTGCTACTTGCCAGCTGCGTACAGCCTGAGCCCGCGCTCAAGGATGTATTTACCGGCAGCTTCGTGCTGGGCGCTGCCATCAACGAGGCACAGATCAGCGGGGAGGACATCAAAGGAGACTCCGTGCTGGTACGTCACTTTGCTGCCATCGAACCCGAAAATTGCCTGAAGAGCGGAGAAATCATGCCCGTGTTCGGCCAGTACGATTGGATACTTGCCGACAAATATGTGGAATTCGGCGAAAAATACGGTCTGGACGTGTACGGCCACTGCCTCATCTGGCACTCCCAGTGCACTCCCGACTTCTGCTACGACCAGGACGGGAACCTCATCAGCCCCGAACTGCTCAAAGAGCGGATGAAACAGCACATCTCCACCCTGATGGGCCGCTACAAAGGCCATATCAAGGGCTGGGACGTGGTGAACGAGGCCATTATGGAGGACGGCTCCTACCGCAACAGCCCCTTCTACCAGATTCTGGGCGAGGAATTCATCCCCTGGGCCTTCCAGTGCGCATACGAGGCCGACCCCGAATGCGAACTCTACTACAACGACTACGCGATGCATGAGCCCGCCAAGCTGGACGCCGTCATCAAGATGGCCAATCAGATCAAGGAACGCGGCATACGCATCGACGCAATCGGCTTCCAGGGCCATCTGGGAATGGATTATCCCGACCTGGAGCTCTACGAAAAGCACATCCGCCGCGTGAAGGACGAAACCGGACTGGACGTCTGCATCACCGAGCTGGATATGAGCATACTTCCCACCCTCACCCGCAGTGCGGACCTCGGCGAAATGAGCTTCACCGAAGCAATGAAGAATCCTGAAATCCGCGCCCGCTGGGAAAGCGTCCTGAACCCCTACCCCGACGGCATCCCCGCCGAAGTCAGGAAGGCCTGGAACAAGAGGATGGAGGATTTCCTGGTGATGTTCGTGCGCAATTCCGACGTAATCAGCCGCATCAATGTCTGGGGCATCTGCGACAGCGACAGCTGGAAGAACGGCTGGCCCATCCCCGAACGCCAGGACGAGCCCCTCTGGGTGGATCGCGACTATAGACTCAAACCCTTCTTGAACAGCTATTTATATGGCAGATAAAGTAAAAAAGAGATACCTCGTTCCCGAGGACTACATGGCAGACCCGTCGGTGCACATCTTCGACGGCAAACTCTACATCTACCCTTCCCACGACTGGGAATCCGGCATTCCGGAGGATGATTTCGGCAGCCACTTCGACATGAAGGACTACCACGTGTTCTCGCTGGAAGGGCCCGACCCCATGAGCTCCCCCGTCAAGGACCACGGCGTGGCCCTGCGCATCGAGGACGTTCCCTGGGCCGGCCGCCAGCTCTGGGACTGCGACGTAGCCCGCAAGAACGGCAAATACTATCTCTACTTCCCCGCCAAGGACAAGACCGACATCTTCCGTTTCGGAGTGGCCGTGGCCGACAAGCCCGAAGGCCCCTTCATCCCCCAGCCTGCCCCTATGATCGGCAGCTATTCGATAGATGTCTGCGTGCTGGAAGATGAGGGAGAATACTACTTCTACTTCGGCGGAATCTGGGGCGGACAGCTCCAGCGCTACCGCGACAACAAGGCCCTCGACACAGGCTCCACCTTCCCCGCCGACGACCAGCCGGCCATCCCCGCAAGGGTAGCCAGGCTCCGCGACGACATGCTCGAATTCGCGGAAGAACCCCGTCCGGTGGTGGTTCTCGATGCCGACGGCAAGCCCCTTACCACAGGCGACAACACCCGCCGCTTCTTCGAAGCCAGCTGGGTGCATAAATACAATGGCAAGTACTACTTCAGCTATTCCACGGGCGACACCCACAATCTATGCTATGCCATAGGGGACAATCCCTACGGCCCCTTCACCTACAAGGGCGTGATACTCACCCCGGTAGTAGGCTGGACCACCCACCACAGCATAGTGGAGTACGGCGGAAAATGGTGGCTCTTCCACCACGACAGCGTACCCTCCGGCGGGCGCACCTGGCTGCGAAGTCTGAAAGTATGCGAGCTAAGATATAATGCGGATGGGACAATCCGCACGATCGAAGGGCAGGATGAGGTGTAAAAGGTTAATATTAGTTTGGTTAGGGCTCCTGGCACTCTCTTGTGCCAGGAGTGTTGATTTATTATGGGGCGAAGCCGAAGTGCCCCTGGAAGGCAGTCCGGCCTACGACTACAGGATACTGAACCACTGGGACAACCTGGACGACAGCGTGGAGCGCGGCTATGCAGGCCCCTCCATCTGGGAATGGAGCTCGGAAGAGCTGCCCATCGGGCGCATCGCCGAATACGGCCACCTGAATCAGAAAATCGGCATCAACGGCACGGTGCTCAACAACGTTAACGCATCCCCCGCAATACTGGACTCCGCCCATCTGCAGCGCTGCGCCCGCATCGCGGACATACTGCGGAACTACGGCATCAGGGTATTCCTATCGGTGAATTTCGCATCTCCCTCGGCCCTCGGCGGCCTGCCGAGCTCCGACCCTCTGGACCCCTCCGTAATAGCCTGGTGGAAGGCCAAGGCAGATGAAATCTACAGCCTCATCCCCGACTTCGGAGGCTTCCTGGTGAAGGCCTCCAGCGAGGGCCAGCCCGGCCCCCAGGACTTCGGCCGCACGCACGTGGACGGGGCCAATCTGCTGGCAGATGCCCTCGCGCCCCACGGCGGGATAGTGATGTGGAGGGCCTTCGTTTACTCTCCCGACAGCGACGACCGCGCCCGCCAGGCCTACGACGAATTCGTGCCCCTAGACGGCCAGTTCCGGGACAACGTGTCCATCCAGGTCAAGAACGGGCCGGTGGATTTCCAGCCCCGAGAGCCCTTTAGCCCGCTTTTCGGAGCACTGCCGCACAGCTCCGTCACCCCCGAACTCCAGATAACAATGGAATACCTCGGCCAGGCATCTTCGCTGGTCTTCCTGGCACCGATGTGGGAGGAATGCCTGCAGGCAGATACCTTCCGCGACGGCCCCGGATCCACGGTCGCGAAACTGAGCTCCGCTTCCAAAGTCTCCGCAATCGCAGGAGTAGCCAACATCGGCCGCGACGCCGACTGGTGCGGGAACATCTTCAACCAGGCAAACTGGTACGCCTTCGGCCGCCTGGCCTGGGACCCCACCATATCATCTGCGCAGATAGCCGAAGAATGGCTGCGCATCACCTTCCCCAAGCCCTTCCTGATAGGCCGCGAGCGCTACTACCGCTGCTTCATCGAACCAATGAGGGATGTGATGCTCGCCTCCCGAGAGGCCTGCGTGGACTATATGATGCCCCTCGGCCTGCACCACCTCTTTGCCGGCGACCACCACTTCGGCCCCGAACCCTGGTGCTACCGCGAAGGCTGGCGCAAGGACTGGCTGCCCTCCTATTATCATAAGGCAGACAGCGCCGGAATAGGTTTCGACCGCAGCCGTCAGGGCTCCGATGCCGTGGACCAGTACCACGAACCGCTTGCCTCGCTATATGATTCGCCGGAAGACTGCCCGGAAGAACTTCTGCTATGGTTCCACCACGTGGACTGGGACTTCAAGATGGATTCCGGCCGCACTCTCTGGGAAGAACTCTGCCTGCATTACGACGGCGGAGTCAAGCAAGTAAGGCATTTCTGCGAGGTCTGGAAGGGGATGAAGCGCTATGTTTCGCCCCGCCGCTACCGCGAAGTCAGCGCCCTGCTGGAAGGGAACGCCCGCGACGCAGCCTGGTGGCGCGACGCCTGCCTGCAGTACTTCGCCCAATTCTCCCGCCGGCCCTATCCCGCCGGAATAGAACTGCCTGCAGTGCCCTTGGATTCGTTGATGCGCAGATAGCTGGATTCTTGCTATCTTTGTGTCGATGAAAAAGATTCAGGTAGTAGCGGCAATCATCCGCAAAGAAGACAGGATCTTCGCCACCCAGCGCGGCTATGGCGAATGGAAGGACTGGTGGGAATTCCCCGGCGGCAAGATGGAGGCCGGAGAGAGCCCGGAAGAGGCCCTCGTCCGCGAAATCCGCGAGGAGCTCTCCGCCGATATTTCGGTAGATAAGTTCCTGCACACAGTGGATTACGACTACCCTCAGTTCCACCTGACCATGCACTGCTACATCTGCTCCCTGAAGGACGAGGCCCTGCATCTGAACGAGCACGAGGCCGCCCGCTGGCTGGACGCGGAATCCATAGGCAGCGTACGCTGGCTGCCTGCGGACCACGAGCTTCTGCCGCTCATAGCAGAGGAGATAATCTAAGCTATTTGCAGAGCATTATATCCAGGATCATCTTGTCGGCGGCCTTCATTCCGGCCGAACCGATGGCCCCCAGATTGCGTATGGTCTTCTCCACGTCATCGTCGATGATGCCGTCGGTAGAGGGGATGCAGGTGCCGCGCAGGGCCAGCACTGCGGACTGGACGGCGCAGGACACGCCCGAGGCCACCTTCATCGCACAGCCCACCTTGGCCCCGTCGCAAACCATTCCGGTGATGTTCCCGGTCATATTCTTGATGGCTGAGCAGATCTGCTCGTAGCCCCCGCCCTGCAGCCAGACTATTCCGCAGGCGGATCCGGTAGATGCCACCACGCAGCCGCAGAGGGCGGAAAGCTTGCCCAGATAAGTCTTGATATGAATGGCCACCAGATTGCTGAGTATCAGCGCGCGGGCCAGTTTTTCGTCGTCGATTCCGTACTTCATTGCGAAGGCTATCACGGGCATGCTGACGGTGATTCCCTGGTTTCCGCTGCCGGAATTGGACATGGCGGGAAGGGTGCTGCCGGCCATTCGGGCATCCGAAGCCGCGGCCGTCATTCCCATTGCATAGCTCATGAAATCATCCCCGAAAACCTCCTCCTGGTTCTCCCTGATGGCCTTTCCCACCTTCAGGCCGTAATCCCCCTCCAAGCCCTCCAGGGCCAGGGCCAGATTCAGCCGGCGGTCATCCAATATGAAGGCTATGTCCTCGAAGGGTATGCTCTCCGCGAAGGAAAGTATCTCCCGGACGCTGAGGCCGTCATCTTCCGCGGAATGCTCCACCACGGCGGCGCCGGACTCCGAACTCGCGAGGATGCGGTCCGCGAAACTGGTCTCCACAATTCGGTCGTGGTCATCCTCGATCACCGCGTAGGCATGCGGATCCAGCTCAGTGCTGGCCTCCGCCCGGCCATCTACCGAAACCGTGGCCTTGACATAGAGAAGATGGTCGGTGGGCGCCACGCTGATGTGAACCTTGCCCTGCGCCACCAGTTCCTTGGCGCGGGCCACCGCCGCATCGTTTAGGCCGGAAATCACCTCCAGCCCGCGGGAAGATTCCCCGCAGACGGCCCCAAGGGCCGCAGCCACGGGCAGGCCCACCATTCCGGTGCCGGGGATTCCGACGCCCATACCGTTCTTGAGGATGTTTCCGCTCACGGCCACGTCCAGCCGGAATCCGGCTTTCAGGCGCCAGCCTTCCGGGCAGATGCAAGGGCAGTTTTCGGTGATTATTTCCACGGCTTTGGCAACGGCGAGGGCCACTGCAATGGGCTCGGTGCATCCCAGGGCCGGTTTCACCTCCCTGTGGATGATGTCGATGATTTGACGCTCACGCTCAGTCATGTAACAAAGATAGGAAGAAAATTATATCTTTGTGTATGAAACAATTCCTTTCCCTCATGGTCCTGGCCCTCGCGGCCCTTCCCCTCAATGCGGGCAAGATAGTGACCGACAGCATCGACAGCAAAACCCTTGGTGCCGAAGTAAAGTACAATGTATATCTCCCCGACGGATACAAAGCAGATTGCGACTATCCCGTAGTGTACCTCCTGCATGGCCTCAGCGACACCTACACGGCCTGGCAGATCAGGGGCAACATGCAGACGGTGGTGGACGAACTGATTGCCTCTGGCGAGATCGTACCCATGGTAATCATCATGCCCAACGCCGGCGGCCCCGACGTCAACAATACCTGGAACGGCTATTTCAACATGCCCGGATGGAACTACGAGGACTTCTTCTTCGGAGAATTCCTGCCCGCAGTGGAAAAGAAGTACAACTGCGGCGGCAGCAAGGAAGAGCGCGCCGTGATGGGCCTTTCGATGGGAGGCGGCGGCAGCGTGGTCTATGCCCAGAGGCACCCCGACATGTTCTCCAGCTGCTATGCCATGAGCGCCTGGCTCGACAATAAGGAAAACGAGGTTTACAAGACTCCCAAGGAGAAAAACCAGCTATGGTACGTCCGCGAGGCGGTCAAGGAGCACTCCGCCCTGGACTTCCTGGATAACGCAGACCAAGCCACGCTGGAGAAACTCCGGAGCGTGGCCTGGTTCATTGATTGCGGGGACGACGACTTCCTGCTGCAGATGAATATGGACTTCCATATGAAGATGCGGGCTCTTAAAGTTCACAGTGAATTCCGCGTGCGCAACGGCGTGCACAACTGGGAATACTGGCACCTGGCCCTCAGGCTGTCGCTACCCTTCGCATCCAGGAATTTCGATTAGAGCAGAGGCAGGATAGCATCTGCCCAAGCATTGATCCTATCGGTGGTCTTGCCCGCTTCGTTATCTTCGTCGAGGGCGAGACCTACGAATTTTCCGTCCACCACAGCAGCCGAGCTGTCGAAACTGTAACCCTCGGTGGAAACCTGCCCTATAACATTGGCACCTGCGGCCTTGGCGGCGTTGTAGAGCTCTGCCATTCCTCCGCAGAAACTGTCGCAGTAGGACATGCTGTCCCCACAGCCGAAGATGGCCACGGTCTTGCCGGCGAGATTGGCGGATTTGATGATGTCGAGAGCCTCGTACCAGTCGTCCTGCAGATCCCCGCAACCCCAGGTAGATGTGCCCAGGATGAGGTTTTCGGCAGCCTCGACCACGCTTGCATCCAGCGAGGCGGCATTCACGATCTTGTTCACTCCTAGCTTGGCGGCTATCTGCCCGGCCAGGCTCTCGCAGGTCCCTGTAGTGGAACCGAAAATTATAACGGTATTTTTCATAACAAATTAAGATTTAGTACGCAAAATTCGCTACTATAAGCTATTGCGTCAATCCTAATTTATTAGGAAAAATACCGCTATGGATCAGGCTCTAATATTCGTCCAGGGTCGGGCGGATACTGAGGCCGCGGGAACGGAGGTCCCTACCCTGAGGGTTCAGGGTTCCGTCAGCCGCGATGGTAAGGAACTCGCCGTACTGGGTGGAGTTAGGAACCGATGCCCAGAAACCGCCGTACTCGTTCACCTTGCTGGCCAGACCGGTGTTGTTGGAACGGTATCCGGCTGCGGAGAAGAACACATACCTCATGCCTTCGGTAGAATCCGATGCATTGGCACGGTAGTGGCTCCAGAGGTAGAATCCCTTGGTGAATCCGCCGTAAGAGTTCGGGGTGGTTCCGGAAGTGCCGATACGGAGGCCCAGGAAGGCATTGTAGCGAGGCACGGTGTATCCCGGAGGGCAGGGATCGTAGATGGTCTTGACAGTGGCCTTGTCCACGCTGTTCTGGGTGTTTCCGGCGCACCAGAGGCCGTTGGCCTGCTCCTGGTTGTGGGCCCAATATGAATTGAAGGCCAGGTGGGTCTCGGGATGCAGAATGGTCTGCTTGTAGGCCTTTTCGATGGTAGATGCGTCATTCACGGTCGAGAAGGTATTGTACTTTCCGGAGAGCCCGCCGAGGTCGGTGGAGTTCTGTCCGTTGGAGGGGATGAAGGGATCCTTGCGGCCCCAGGAATAGTAGGGGCTGTAACCTGCGTCACCGCCGGTGACCACGGTCTTGGTCGGGCGGGCGACTTCCATCACCACGTAATTGTCGGAATCTTCCTGCTGGAGGCGTACGAACACGGTCTCGCCCTGGTAGGTGGTACCGGTGGTCTGTCCGGCCTCTACCCAACCGAGGTTGCGGGGCATGAAGGTAACCGTGCCGCCCTGGGCGTTGAAGGTACCCTCCACGTCGGCGAGGTCGATGTCGGGATCATAGCCGTGACGGCCGTCCTGAGGCACATAGTCCGTAATCCACACGTTCCAGCTCCACATCACGTTGCTGCCGTCGGTAACGGCAATCACTATGTCGCTCTGGCGGATGGTCGCTTCACTGATATGGAAGTTGAGCCAGTAGATGGTCTTGGACTGGCCGCCTATGTTCATTGTGCTGGTGGTGATGCAGCTGTTGGCTCCGGTGGCGGGTGCGATTACCCAGTCGGTCTGATCCACCACGTCCACCAGGTTGCCATCTTCCCAGACTATGAAGGCGCTGGTAGGAGTGCCTCCCTGGTCCTGGAGGAGGGGAGAGCTTGCATTCTGCATGCTGGTGCCCTTGTAGTTCACGAAGGCGGACTGCCTGTAGGCGCTGGTGTTGAAGGCATTGTCCTTGACGCCGTTGCCCATCACCAGAGGGAAGCAGTAGTAACCGGGAGCATTCACGATGTAGGTGTTGCCGGTCTCGGTAATATTGCTGCGGCTGCCGTTGGAGGGGCTGGAAAGGTTCCAGTAATTGTCGCTGCTGCCGTGGTGCACATAGGCACCCCTGTTGCTGCGGATGCGGTCGGTAATCTCGATGGAAGGCTCCACCAGGCCGCTGGTACCGGCAGCGCCGTTGTAGCTGATGGTAACCGTCTCGCCCTCGTAGGTTCCGGTGGTGGAAACGGGCACGAAATCGGTCAGATAAGTGTCGGAGATGTCCGAGTATGCGTTGCTGCCGCTCTGGGCATCTGCCAGGCTACCGTAGAAGCCGCCCACCGACCAGGGAATACCGGTCCTGTTAGCTGCCTCGTCTGTTCCCACGTACTTGTAGCTGATGACCTTGCCGGACACGGAGGTGCCGGAGAGGTAGTTAAGGTCGTCCGGAGTTACCACGTCGAACACGTATGTGCCAATGCTCAGAGGGGCGTCCAGCTTCCAGATATAGGTCTTCTTGCAGGCGGGAACGGTGATCCAGCTGTCGTTGTCCTTGAGCTCGAGGGTACGCTGCAGACCGTCGGCGAAACCGAGGGTCAGGGTTAGGTTAGTCTGGGCCATCGGAAGGGCCAGGAAGGTGACCGTATAGGCCTCGGTGGTGCTGAGCTGCACGCCTCCGCCGGGGAGGGTGATAACTATCTCGTTGCTGCCATTGGTAACATTGGCTTTGGTAAGGGCGGTGAGTCCGGAAGATGTGAGGGCGGCCTCGAAGTTACCGGCAAGATAGGCATCTTCCTGGGTGGAAGAGAGCTTGACGGTGGTAAGGTTCGAAGTGATGGCATTGCCGTCCTTGGTGAGGAGGGTGAACTCCAGGGTGGTCACCAGGGGCTTGAAGTCCAGGGGAACGCTGCCCTTTGCAGCTACGCCGGTCTTGACGGCGTACATATAGGCGAAGTCCATATTGGGCTTGAACACATGTCCGTCGAGGGTAGCGGTCTGCGAAGAAGGCATGTAGGCGCTGATCTTGGCGGCGTTGCCGTCCACGTTGATGGCGGCATAGCTATTCTGCCTTGCGGAAGGATAGACGGCATAGAAATCGTGGCTGCCGCTGCCCCACTGCAGGCCGTTCACCATAGGGGCTATCTGCGCGGTATGGGTCTCGTCGGTGCCTTCTCCCTGGAGGAGGATCATATAGTCGTCGTACTTCTCGGAACCCTCGACCCTGGAGGCCTGCTGGCAGAGGATGCGTATCCTGTCCGTGCTGAGCCAGTCGATGCGCTCGGAGGTGGAAGTGGAGCAGATGGAATTGTTGTTCTGGTCCTTTCCGCTGTATTCGGTCTTGGTGGCAGGGCCGTTCTCGTAGATGCTGTTCACGCCGAACTGGATGGTGCCGGTGGCGCCTTCGAACAATTCGTTGACGCAGGAAGAGAGGGCCAGCATGGCCAGGCCTGCGATTATTGCTTTAACTGTCTTTTTCATAGTTCCTAGTCTCCCCAGCTATGATTGAACGAACTGCCTCCTATCGAAGATGCGTCCTCGAAGAAGTCGCCTTTTTCCTGGCCGGTGGTCTTTACACCGGGCACCTGATCCACTACACTCCCGGCAAGGATCTCCCCTTCCATTTCCATGGGGATCTTCCTGAAGACCGAGGGGGTCCTGTAGTCTGTTGTTTCTTTCATTTCTTTTATCAAAAATTTAATTATTCCTTACTCTTTCCAGATAAGCTCTGGGCACACGCGCGCGTGCGAAAACGCAAGCGCACAGCGCGACTACTACATATAACTTTCCCTGAAGCTCCAGCACGCAGCCTTCCACGCCCTTCAGAGCCCCTTTTACGACCCTTACGCGCTCTCCCAGGGCCAGCGGCTGATCCACCAGTCCACCCTCCTCTATGCCGGCTTCCAGCACGCGGCGGAAATCGTCCATCTGCTTGTCGGGCACGGTCATCATGGAATGGGAAGCATAATCGAAGAGATAGTTCAGAGGCAGGCCATAGACTGTACGCAGCTGGCAGGCTTCCTGTTTGGTGGCGCGGATGAACACCAGATTGCTGATGATGGCATGCTCGCGCATCTGCCCGCGATAATTGCGGCGGCGCTCCGTGGGGATGAAGTGCTCCACTCCCTCGGAGGCAAGGCGGTCCCTGACCCCTACTTCCCTGCCGTAGGTGGTCCTGGCTGCATACCAATTCTTTGTTTCCACGCCTGTCATCCTAGAATTTCTTTCCGAAGATTATGGACAGGAAGGTAAGGCCCAGCACCCGCGCATCGAACATCATCGAATGATGGCGCAGATAGTACAGGTCCAGGTCCAGACGGGTGAGCATCTTCTCCAGACTGTCCGTATATCCGTTGTACAAGGTCGCATAGCTGGTGATACCCGGGCGGATCTGGTAGAGATAGCGGTAGCGGGGATTCATCTCCATTATCTTGTTGATGAAAACCTGCCTCTCCGGCCGGTATCCTATGAAGGACATGTCCCCTTTGAGCACGTTCCAGAGCTGCGGGAGCTCGTCCAGATGATGGGCGCGCAGGAAGGCACCCACGCGGGTGAGGCGGGGATCCCCCTCTCCGCTGTAGAGCTGGGCACCGGCCTTTTCGGCATCGGTGCGCATGGAACGGAACTTAAGTATGTAGAAAGGACGGCCTTCCTTACCAATGCGCTCCTGGCGGTAGAGCACCGGCCCTCCATCTTCCAGTTTGACGGCTATGGCGCTGATGAGCGCCAGCGGCCAGAATATCAGTATGAGGGTGGCCGAAGCAATGACGTCCAAGGCCCTCTTGAGATACTGACCAGGTGCCGCCATTCCGTCCGGGACCATGGCCGCATCCTTCTTCTCCTCGGTGGAACGGAAGAGCTTGGAATGCTGTGCGGCCGCTTCCGTACGGGGGAAGAACACGCAATCAATGCCGCCCAAACGCCATTCCAGACGGTCCAGTTTCTCCTGACTGTCGGCGTAGAAAACCACGATGTCGGAGATAACCCGGCCGGCCAGACGTTCGTCGTCCGTGAGGAAACCGACCACATTGTACTCGCCCGAAAGATCACGGGCAAGCGCCACTGCGGCGTCGTCGGTCCCACAGACAAGTGCGTTCTTGCGGGCGGATACAGCCTTCACCTTCGATACCTCGCTGCTGGAGAATATACGGACGATGAAACGGATGTAAAAAAGGAGGAGACCGGTAAAGAAAGCATCCGCAAGTATGGCCAAAGCGGCCAAGGCCAAGGAAGGCATGCGGACGATACCGGCCACGAGCGCAAGTATCAGGATAAGCTCCTTGAATACCACGGCCTGGAAGGTTTTCCCGGACGATGTCAGGGTGGCCCAACGGCTGATTACCTTATGGCTGCCGCTGAGCAAGATGCCCACGACCGTGCCGGCTATGGCAATGGCTATCCAAGTGAGTACCAAGGATGTAAAACCGGAAATGGGGTCCGATAACCAACGGACCAGGAGAATGGAAAGCAGCGACGCAACCCCGGACAGCAAACTGTCCTGCAGCATCAGGAAACTTTCTCTCTCATACAGTTTCTCTGACTTATTTGTGTGCCGAATCATTTTACGGCGATGTTTTGACACAAAACACCGCTAAAACCAACAACTAATTAACCAAATAACAATTTATAACCACTGTACACTACGACTGCCTCCGGCCGCTATCGTTTCCATGTACGGTCAAAGACAGGACAATTAAAAAATATCCTGAAACAGGGCCAATTATCGACTAGATTGTAAGGTAGATTATGTGTAGGTGAGAAGTTCTGTAAGAAAAATCAACGAAACTCACCTGGCAAAGGCTGAGACGCCTTCTTATCCACCAGACAAGTCTTTTCAACAGGTTGACGCTGATTTCAAAGAACGTTTTTCAGCTGCAAAGTTAAGTATTTCAAGCATTTCTGCAAACAATACGAGGTTTTTTTTTCATTTTTTGGAAAAAGCCCTTACATTTGTAAACGGAAATGGTAATCTCCGTTTCAGCATAATATGCAGTCCGCGCCCCGGTAAATAGTCCGTGCAGGCGAGGCAGTATGCGTATCTCCAAGACATCTCAAAAACACAACCAAACATGCTCAGAACAGTTTCTCTTCTGACCGCACTGCTGTTGTCGGCAGCCTCGCTGATGGCACAGTCCGCGGGTAAACCCGACCGTCCATTCAGCGCTTCGGTGCAGGGCGGCGCACTCTTCTCCGTAAACGAAAACAGCTTCACCTACGTGGACAACGACCGCACCGGCGAGCTCTTCACCTTCCACGGCGGACTTAACTTCGGCTATCGCTTAACCGGCAGGTACGGCGCCCGCCTTTCCGCATCCTTCGGAAGGAACGTAAGCGCCTGCAACACCGACCAGACCCACCAGGGAGGCTTCTATCCCTATAAATTCAACAGCATCAACGTGTTCGCCGACTGGCTCATCAACCTTTCCAACGAATGGGCCGGATTCTCTCCCATATTCTACCTCGGAATCGGCGGCGCATATACCTTCGGATTCACCGAATCCGGACACCCCTGGCAGAAACTCTCCCATAAGAACACCGTCCCCGGTGCCCGCGTGGGCCTGATGTTCGAGTACGACTTCTCCGAAAAACTCGGAATGTACCTCGACATCTGCGGCGAGGGTTATGCCGACACCTACAATGGCCTCCAGCCCCACAAGGGCGACCACGACCAGGTTTACGGTTCGGCCGGTTTCCCCTACGACCTCCGCGGCACCGCCGCCCTCGGCGTAGTCTTCCACTTCTAGATAACAATCCCCTGACTATGAACAGAATAATGCTATTGATCTCGGTCCTGGTGCTCGGAACGGGCAGCATGGCCGCACAGGACAACACCAAAGCCTGGTTCGTAGGTGCCGGCGCAGGCATCAACGTAGGTTTTGACGGCAACAGATACGAGTCCCGCGAGGCCTCCCACATTGGAGGAGGCGACGCCCTCGACATCTACTTCGGTAAATTCTTCGGCAAGGTAGGCGGTTTCCGCGCCGGCTACCAGGGCCTGAACATATCCAACCAGTACACCGACTACAACAAGGAGAGCTTCAGCTATGTGCACGCCGACTTCCTCGCCCGTCTGGCAGATGCCTTCGTCCCTTACGTGCACGCGGGTTACGCGCACATATTCAAGGGTACGCCCGCAGCAGGCGTGGGCCTGATGATGCCCGTGCGCATAGTGAAGAGGGTTTACATCATCCCCGACGGCAAGCTCACTTTTCTGAATTCGAACGCCTTCCGCGGCATCGATTCCGGACTGGGAGCCGACCTCAGCGCCACCCTCGGAATAAGGGTCACTCTCGAGAAGGCTGATCCGGCCAAGAAGGCCGCCCGCATCGAGGCCCGCAAGGCCAAGGCCGCAGCGAAGGCCGCAGCCGCCGCAGCAGCAGCAGCCGCAGCAGTAGCACAGGTCGCCAAGGACGCCGAAGCTGCCGAGGCAGCTAAGGCAGCTGAAGCGCAGAAAGCAGCGGAAGCAGCTAAGGCTGCAGAGGCACAGAAGGCCGCGGAGACAGCAAAGGCAGCCGAAGCACAGAAAGCCGCAGAAGAAGCAGCAAAGGCCGCGGCAGAAGAAAAGGCAGCCGAGGCAGTAGCTGAGAAACTTTACAAGGTCGTCTATTTCGACACCAACTTCAGCACAATCAAGCCCGAAGCCGCCAAGACCCTCGACGAGGTCGCAGCATTCATGAAGAAATATCCTGCAGTCAAAGCCAGCGTGGAAGGTCATGCCGATGCCACCGGCGGAGACGAATGGAACAACACCCTCTCCGGCAACCGTGCCCAGGCAGTCATCGACTACCTCGTAGGCAAGGGCATCCCCGCCAGCTCCTTCATCATCGAAGGCTTCGGCGAGCGCCGTCCGGCCGCCGACAACAGCACCAAGGAAGGCCGCGCCAAGAACCGCCGCGTAGAGATCCGCACCGCTGAATGAAGACAGCTCTTATAACAGGAATAACCGGCCAGGATGGTAGCTTCCTGGCCGAGTTCCTGATCGAAAAAGGCTACGAAGTACACGGCATACTCCGCCGCAGCTCCTCGTTCAACACGGGGCGCATCGAGCATCTTTACCTCGACGAATGGGTGCGCGACATGAAGAAGAAGCGTCTGGTCAACCTCCACTGGGGCGACATGACCGACAGCAGCTCCCTCATCCGCATCATCAGCAAGGTAAAACCCGACGAAATCTACAATCTCGCGGCCCAGAGCCACGTGAAAGTGAGTTTCGACGTGCCCGAGTTCACGGCAGATGCCGACGCGATGGGCGTTCTGCGCCTGCTGGAGGCAGTGCGCATAGTAGGCCTCGAGCACAAATGCCGCATCTACCAGGCATCCACCTCCGAACTCTACGGCAAGGTGCAGGAAGTGCCCCAGACCGAAAGCACCCCCTTCTACCCCCGCAGCCCCTACGGAGTGGCCAAGCTCTACGGCTACTGGATAATGAAGAACTACCGCGAAAGCTACGGCATGTACTGCTGCAACGGCATACTCTTCAACCACGAAAGCGAACGCCGCGGCGAGAACTTCGTCACCCGCAAGATCACCCTCGCGGCCGCTCGCATCGCCCAGGGCTACCAGGACAAACTCTACCTCGGCAACCTCGACGCCAAACGCGACTGGGGCTATGCCAAGGACTATGTGGAATGTATGTGGATGATACTCCAGCAGGATAAGGCAGATGACTTCGTGATTGCCACCGGCAAGAGCCACAGCGTCCGCGAATTCTGCAGCCTGGCCTTCCACGAAGCCGGAATCGAGCTCCGCTGGGAGGGCAAGGGCGCCGACGAGAAAGGCATCGACACTGCCACCGGCCGAGTGCTGGTGGAAGTGGACCCCAACTATTTCCGTCCGGCGGAAGTGGACCAGCTGCTGGGAGATCCCCGCAAGGCCCGCACCCAGCTCGGCTGGGACCCCGACCGCACCTCCTTCGAGGAGCTGGTAAAGATAATGGTAGCCCACGACATGAAGAAGGTCCGCAAACTCTACCGCGATGAATAAAGACAGCAAAATCTACGTTGCAGGCCACCGCGGAATGGTGGGAAGCGCAATTCTGAGGGAACTGCAGAGGCAGGGCTACGCCAATATCGTGACCCGCAGCCACAAGGAACTCGACCTCACCAGGCAGGATGCCGTGGAGGCCTTCTTTGCGGAAGAAAAACCCGAATACGTGTTCCTCGCGGCAGCCAAGGTGGGCGGGATAGTGGCCAACCAGAACGCCCTCGCCGACTTCATGTACGAGAACATGATACTGGAGATGAACGTGATCCACGCCGCCTGGAAGAACGGCTGCAAGAAGCTGGAATTCCTCGGCAGCAGCTGCATCTACCCCAGGATGGCGCCCCAGCCAATGAGCGAAAGCTGCCTGCTGAGCGGCCCCCTGGAGAAGACCAACGAGGCCTACGCCCTGGCAAAGATCAGCGGACTCAAGTACTGCGAATTCCTCAACCGCCAGTACGGCACCGACTACATCTCCGTAATGCCCACCAACCTCTACGGGCCCAACGACAATTACCACCCCGAGCACAGCCACGTGCTGCCCGCCCTCATCCGCCGCTTCCACGAAGCCAAGCTGGCCGGGGCGCCCAGCGTCACTTGCTGGGGAGATGGCAGCCCCCTGCGCGAATTCCTTTATGTAGATGACCTCGCCGAGCTCTGCGTGTTCCTGATGAACAATTACTCCGGCAACGAGACCGTGAACGCCGGCAGCGGTAAGGAAATCAGCATACGGGAACTCACCGGCCTGGTGGCCAAGATTGTAGGCTATGGCGGGCGGATAGAATGGGACAGTTCCAAGCCGAACGGAACCCCCAGGAAACTGCTGGACATCAGCAAGGCCACGGCCCTGGGCTGGACCTGCAAGACAAGCCTGGAAGAAGGAATCCGACTGGCCTACCAGGACTTCCTGGACAATCCGGTCAGAGCAGAAAGATGAAAGCACTGATATGTAAAATAGGACGCGACCTAGCCGCTCCATTCAAGAATCTCCGTGAATACGCAAGCCTCAAACTTCGCTTTCACGGAATTCTGCGCTTTAACAAGACGGTGAAAATCGGCCCCGGTTCCAGTTTCGAAGGAGCCGACAGCATAGGCGACGGAAGCAAGTTCACGGGCCATATGGGCTATGGTTCCTATATGATGGACGGATGTAATCTGACAGCCGAGATAGGGCGTTTCTGCTCCATCGGACACCAGGTAATGAGCACCCGCGGGACCCATCCCTACGAGGCCCCCTTCGCCACCACCTCCCCCATGTTCTACTCCCTCCGCAAGCAGGCAATGGAAACCTTCGCAAGCGAGCAGCGCTTCGAAGAAATAGTACCCCCTACCAAGATAGGTAACGACTGCTGGATAGGCTCCAAGGTCTTTTTCGTAGGCGGAATCAAGGTGGGAGACGGAGCCGTGGTACTGAGCGGCGCCGTGGTCACCAAGGACGTCCCTCCCTATGCGGTGGTGGGCGGCGTACCTGCCAGGATAATCAAATACCGCTACGACGAGCAGACCATCGCCTGGCTGCTCCGGACCCGTTGGTGGGACCTGCCCATCGACTGGCTCCGCAGCCACTCCGAACTGCTCTGCGACATAGAAAAACTACGAGCCGCACTCGATGAAAATCAGCATAATAACGGTTAACCGCAACGACGCGGCCGGCCTCCGCAAAACCATAGAAAGCGTAGTGGCCCAGACCCTGAGGCCCTACCAGTTCATAGTCATCGACGGGGCCTCCACCGACGGCAGCGCGGAGCTTCTGCAGGAGTTCGCATCCAGCATCTCCTACTCCGTCAGCGAGCCCGACAAAGGCATCTACAACGCCATGAACAAGGGAATCGCCCAGGCGGACGGGGACTATTGCATCTTCTTGAATTCGGGAGATTGCTTCTGCGGCCCCGGCGTGCTCCAGGCCCTGGAGGACAGCGGAGCGGATGCCGACATCATCTGCGGCAACGCAATGATACTGGAGGATCCTCCCCGCCGCAAGCCGGCCTTCCCGGAGATTACCCTCCGCAGCCTCTTCTCCGGCTCCATCTGCCACCAGAGTGCCCTGATTGCCACCCGCCTGCTCAAGGAAGAGAACTACGACGAATCCCTGAAGATAGTCTCGGACCGCAAATTCTTCCTCAGCCAGCTGGTGCTCAAGGGCCGCAGCTATCAGGCGGTGGACGTGGACATTGTGGATTACGACATCAGCGGATTCAGCGCCCGCAACCGCCTCGCCTCCGAGCAGGAATGGCAGAAGGCCCTCGCCGGGATGCTGCCCGAAGGCATACTGTTGGACTACGGCCGGGAGAGCTCCGGAGCCCTCTACGGCAACTCCGCCTACGAGCGCTTCTTCCTGGAACTGGGCCGCCGCAACTGGCGCCGCCCCGTCTATAGGCTGGTCCGCGGCCTGCTCAGCCTGCTGGGCTGCGTGGTGCCCGGGGCCCGATTCGCCCGCCAATTCCCCAAACAGACAGACTAGATGGCTTCTGCCAGAATAAAAGAACTCGACTTCCTGCGGGGATTTGCAATGATCCTCGTAATACTGGGGCATTGCCTGGTCCCCTTCGGAAAAGAACTGATGGCCTTCCATATGCCGCTGTTCTTCTTCATCTCGGGCCTCAGCCTTTCGCTGAAAGCACCGAAGCCGTTCGGTACCTTCCTCCGCAGCAAATTCCTGCGGCTGATAGTCCCTTATCTGCTCTTCGAATTCCTCTGCCTGCTGATTACCGTAGTCCTCTGCGCAATAAAGAAAGAGCCCCTGGACATAGTTGGAATCAGCCTCGACCGCCTCTTCGGAATGCATAGCCGGGGAGAAGCCGCCCACACCGGCTTCATCAGCCGCTTCTGGTTCCTGCCCGCAATCTTCTGCGCCATGATCTATGTTTATCCGGTCATCCGCTATGTGAAGAGTCTGGCCGGTAAGGCCCTCTGCACCCTGCTATTCTTCGCGGTCGGATATGCGCAGTACCGCATCTTCCCGGGAGTGGCCCCCTACTTCGCGGACGTGGCCCTGACGGCGGCAGGATTCATAATGCTGGGCTATATCTGCGCCAAGGGAGTCATCCCCCTGCTTAGCGGCAAGCCCAGGCTGACGGACGCCCTGGCCTTCGCGGCAGGGGCCGGCCTGCTTGCCCTCGGAGTAACCAACAACAGCGAAGCAATAGGCTTCTACATCGACAAATACGGCAGTTACGGCTGGATGCTGGTAGGGGCCGTCGGAGGCATAATGGCCTCGCTGGCGCTATGCAAATACCTCTACAAACTGCCCGGCCGCGGCATCACCATCGAAATCGGCCTGCAGTCCCTGCCCATCTTCCCCATACATATGATACTGCTCTACTTCCTCAAGCACATAGGAATATCGAATTGGCTGATATACTTTATCCTGGTCATCCCGCCCACCATCTTGGTTGCTGACTTTCTGCGGTGTCATTTCCCTCTGATGGCAGGCGAGGCCAGGATTTTTCCGATACAGAGCCTGATGCACAAGCTTTTCTACAAGCTGAATGCCCTCTATGCCCGGACGCATCCGGCCGCCAACGATTACCGCAGGCCAGGGCTCTCCGCCCAGGAATCTTCCGATCTTATCCGGGAGATGCTCGAGGCCGACGGGCCCTGCATGATTGCCCGCTACGGCTCCACCGAGCTCTGGTGCATCTCCAACTATCTGGGCATTAAGCAGGGCTGGAAGAACGCCCCCGGCTTCATCAAAGGCACGGCCGAACCCTGGTGGTGGGCCCCCGAAAGGGTGTACAACATGAGGGACTACTCAGGCTTCTTCCCCATTGACAAAAAGAGCATAGAGCGCTTCTGCAAGCTCATGTTGGAGGACAGCACCCAGCTCGACCTGCTGGCCTCCTGGCTGGAAAAGGAAAACAATCTGAAGGAGCAGCTGGAGGGCAAGGCCAGGATTTTCCTGCCCTACCTCGAGCCCTGGTACGCACAGACCCCCTGGACCAAGGCCCTGGAAGGCAAGCGCGTGCTGGTGGTGCATCCTTTCGCAGAGCAGATAGAGGAGCAGTACAAGAAGCGCAGCCTGCTATTCCAAAACCCCGACATCCTCCCCGAATTCAGCCTGCGGACCCTGCAGGCAGTGCAGTCCCTAGGCGGAAACGGCCAGGGATTCGCCTCCTGGTTCGAGGCCCTGGAATGGATGGAGCAGGAGATGGACAAAGAAGATTACGACATTGCCTTGATAGGCTGCGGTGCCTACGGTTTCCCCCTGGCAGCCCACGCCAAGCGCAGCGGCAAGAAGGCCGTGCATATGGGCGGGGCCCTGCAGCTGCTCTTCGGAATCAAGGGAAACCGCTGGGAGGACCCGATGTACGGAGTACGCGAATGGGGCCTGCCGGAAGGCTTCTATACCAAGATGTTCAACGATAACTGGGTAAAACCCGGGGCCTCCACCCGCCCGGCCAATGCCGCCGAGGTGGAAGGTGCCTGCTACTGGTAGATGGAAAAGACCATAAGGCGCAAAACCACCGACGGGCTAATCTGGAACACCCTGCAGAAACTCCTCTCCAAGGGCCTGCAGCTGGTATTCAGCATACTCATAGCCCGCATACTGCTGCCCGAAGACTACGGCCTGATAGCCATAGCCAACCTCTTCATAGCCCTCAGCGACGTGCTTATCGACAGCGGCTTCGCAAAAGCCCTGATACGCCAGAACGACAAGGGAGAGGCCGACTATAGCACGGTATTCTGGTTCAACCTCATGGCGTCCTGCACCCTCTACGCCCTGCTCTTCGCCGTGGCGCCACTGATTGCAGGCTACTACGAAGCCGAGGCCCTCACACCCATAATCCGGGCCATCTCCCTCTCGCTGATAATCAACGCAATCTGCGGGGTACAGAGCCTGCATATGATAGTGGAGATGGACTTCCGCAGCCTGGCTATACTGGAAACCACGGCCATGGCAATTGGCGGAATCGCGGGCCTGCTGCTGGCAATGCACGGCGCCGGAGTCTGGGCCCTGGTGGCACAGACACTGGTGGGATGCAGCCTCCGCACAATTCTGATATGGATCAAGGGCAGATGGCGCCCCAGCCGCATATTCTCCGGCAAGATACTCCGCAGCTACTTCTCCTTCGGCTCCCGCCTGCTGCTCTCCGAGTTCGCCAACCGGCTCTACGGATCCATCTTCACCCTCACCATAGGCAAACGCTTCTCCCAGGCCCAGCTGGGCTATTACGGCAAGGCGGACGCATTCGCATCCACCCCCTCCAGCATAGTTTCCGGGCCGCTGAGTTCGGTCACCTTCCCTGCCATGGCCAAGATCCAGGACGAGAAGGAAAGGATGAAGGAGAGCTCGGTCTATATGATGGGCCTGACCTCGCTGGTGGTCTTCCCCCTCTTCCTCGGCCTCGCCGCCGTGGCAGAAGCGCTGGTGCCGGCCCTGCTTACCGAAAAATGGAACGGGATGATCCCCCTGCTGCAGCTGCTGCCCCTCGCATATCTGCTGGGCGCGCTCCAGGTCATCCCCCAGAACATACTAATGATACTGGGCGATTCCTCGTCCATTCTGCGCATCCAGCTCATCAGCAAGGGCCTGGGACTCGCGCTGCTCTTCCCCCTCGCAGGGATATCCCTCGAGGCAGTCTGCCTCGACATAGTGGGGGTGGCGGCGCTATCCTTCGCGCTGACCCTGCTCTCCGTACGCAGGAAAGCGGGCATCAGGCTCAGGGAGATGCTCTCCAGCATGCTTCCCTCGGCCCTGATTTCCCTGGCGATGGCGGGCGTAGTACTGCTCTGCGTCAGGGCCATCCCCGCTCACGCGGCAGGAATGCTGGCGGGCATCGCCTCCGGCATCATCTCCTACGCCCTGCTCAGCCTCGCAGCCAACAAGAAACAGCTCGGCCTGCTTAAGACCATCATCCAACCATATTTCACAAAATCCGATTCCCGATGAAGAACATTGCAATGATTCTGGCCGGAGGATCCGGGACCCGTATCGGCGGAGAAATCCCCAAACAGTTCCTGGAAGTGGGTGGAAAGCCCATTCTGGCCTACACGATGGAACGATTCCAGAACCACCTTCACATCGACTCCATTATCGTAGTCTGCGTGGAGGGCTGGGAGGATAAAGTATGGGAGATAGCCACCTACTACGGAATAGGGAAGCTCTCCTCGGTGGTCGCCGGAGGAAACTCCGCGCTCTCGTCGATACGGAAAGGGGCCGAGGCCCTGCTCTGCGACGACGACGACATTGTGATAGTGCACGACGGCGTGCGCCCGCTGGTGGACGACAATTCCATCGACAACGTGATAGAGGACTGCCGCAAGTTCGGCGGGGCCATCTCGGCGGTGCCCTTGATAGAGCACGTCGTGTATGTGGGCAAGGAACGCAGCGACGTGCGCTACATCCCCCGCGAAAACGCTTTCCGCACCATCACTCCCCAGGCCTACCGCTACAGCCTGATGATGGATGCCTTCCGCAAGTCGGAGGCCAGCGGAAAGGGCGCTTCATCCCCCTTCATCGGCACCCTGATGATGGATCTGGGCGAGCCCGTGGTGCTTTCCAAGGGCTCCGAGAAGAACATCAAGATCACCGAGCCCAAAGACCTGGTTTACTTCAAGACGATGCTCTGATTATGCGTAAACTCGAAATACAGGACCTGAAACGCATCCAGCTGGAGATACTGGACGAAATCCACGCATTCTGCATGGAGAAAGGTCTGAATTATTCCCTATGCGGAGGCACTATGATAGGCGCCATCCGCCACAAAGGCTACATCCCCTGGGACGACGACATCGACCTGATGATGCCGCGCAGCGACTACGAGCGCTTCAAGGCCGAATTCAGCAGCGAACAGAACGAAATCATCGACCTCAGCAAGCTGGAGACCACCGAGGAGCAGTTCATCAAAGTGTCCCGCAAGGGCAC
>JAILMV010000091.1 GCA_024692185.1 Bacteroidales bacterium
CAAACTCAATTCGGACCTCTTCATCCGCTCGCTATGCTTCAGCGGCATCTACCTTGGCTACACCATAATAGCCTCGCAGTTCGGAGAGGTGCTGCTGGCCTGCGCCAACATAATGATGAACCTGCTGATGATCTTCTCCTACTTCACGGATGGTTTTGCCTATGCGGGAGAGGCCCTGACCGGGCGTTTCATCGGGGAGAAGGACCCGGAAATGCTGAAGAGGACGGTGCGGGGCACCTTCAAATGGAGTTTCGGAGTAGCGGGATTCTGGATGCTCATCTATTGGATAGGCGGCCCCGGCATGCTGGGGCTGATGACCGACGATGCGGCCGTGCTGGAGGCCTGCAGGAGCTATCTCCCCTGGCTGCTGATTATGCCGCCTGTGGGATGCGCTGCTTTTACCTGGGACGGCATCTACATAGGAGCTACTGCCTCCAAGGCCATACGCAACGCCATGATCTGGGCGCTGGTGGCCTTCCTCGGAATCTGGTACGCCGGGAGCCTGCTTCTGCCCGGTCTTTCCGCCCCGGCGGCAATCCATCTTCTGATGGCCGCATATTTTGCCCATCTTGCAGCAAGGACCATACATCTCAGCCTCGCATATCATAAAAATATTCGCCTTAGCTGATTGTTTAGCTATAATTGGGAAAAATATCACTATATTTACGAAAATCAAGCATTTGCGTAAATGAGCTATTGGAATGAACTCGTCATTGACGTGGACTATCATCCTTGCGATCCCGGGATGTGCCATTGGTTCTGCGAAAGCACGACTCATTGCAAAGAAGAGATCAAAGCCGGAGCCAGGCTTGGCTACAAGGATCCCGGAGGATTGTTCGGGAACATTACCGTGCAGGAATGCGATGACGACAAGCTGGTCCTGACTTATGGAGACAATGCCTTCAGTCTAAGCATTGGGCAGCCCTATGCCCATTTGGATACGGGCGGGAGGGACTATACCGAATTCGAACTGAACGTCCATCTGCAGTTCCTCACAAAAATCGAGAATAGCAAGGAATTCTTCCGACAGTTTCTTTCCAAATATGATGTTGCCAATATGACCCGGCAGGATCTGGAGCAATATAAAGCTTCCGGGGATCCCTGTGCGAAGTATGCACTTGGACGCTGGCATTATATCATGGTCCCGGAGATGAAGGACTCCGTGCTGAAGGCCTGGAATCTTTTCAAGGAAGCGGCAGCGGAGGGCATCGCCGACGCCTATGAGATGCTTTCGTTCATGAAATCCAACGGTGAGGGCGAAGATGGCATATACGATCCTGAAGAAGCAGCCCGTCTGCGCGGGAAAGCCCTCGAGATGGGCAGCGAACTTGCGCAGCTTAGATATGCCCGGAACCGCATAGCAGGCATAAACGGACTGGAGCCGGAAGCCGGTAAAGTGGTGGAAGAGATAGAGACGGGTATCAAGGAGAATCCTGACATGATTTCCGACTGGTACTCCGTCCTGGGCTATGCCTACGAGAGCTTGGGCCGTGAGAAAGAAGCCGAAAAAACCTATCAGGCCGGCATTGAGAAAGGCTGCATCCGCTGCTATGGGGACCTCGCCTTCCTTTATCTTGGCAAAGGTCTTAAAGATGAATACCGCGAGACCATGATGAAAGGAATGGATGCCGGCTGCGGCCTGTGTTTCCTGCTGGACTGCGACTACCCCGAAGAAGAGTTCGAGACACTTCCTCCCTACAAACAGCAGATCGTCAAATCCTATGTTCAAAAACGTTTGGAGGATGGTTTGAAACAGGGAGAAGAAAGCTGTGCTTATTGGCTTGGACTCAACTACTATTACGGATATGTCGGCTTCGAAAGTGACGGGAAGCGGTGCGGGTATTATCTGGATATTGGCATGGCAATGGGAGATGCCAATTGCTACAGTCTGGCTGCGGACATACTGGAAAGCGTGGAGCCAAGTGCCGAGGACAAGAAGGATGCGGCGAAGTTCCGCCTGGAGGCTCTCAGGCGCGGAAATGAATCAGTGCTGTCCAAACTAATCCTAGCCTACCGCAGGGGCCTGCTTAAAGAATATGAAGATGAAATAGAGAAATACTGGCTGCCGGACGATTATGATGACTACGAGGAGGATGACAGCCGTTGGGACCCGTATGTTTAATCTAAAACCACATCAACCATGACCGTAAATCTGGACGACCTTGCCGCCATCTATTTGCTATCAAGAGATCTGGCCACCGTTGACGGAGATGCGACCGAAGAAGAAATCAGACCGCTCTGGGATTTCCTGCAGAGTTTCGGGGAAATGAATCAGCAGGTTCTGGAATTCATTACCGACCTGGCCGATAAAATGGAGCCGGAAGAGGCAATGAAACGTGTCTCCAATCTGGAGCCGTCCGGCAAAAAGCAGGTTTCCAATCTCTTTGCCAAGATTATCTGCGCCGACGGAGAGCTCAATAGCGAGGAGCAAGAAATATACGACGGCATCTGCTCTTCCTGCAATCTCCCGGATCCTGACCAGCCGGTGGCAAGACACGAAGAAGAGGAAGAAGAGGATATAGTACCGGCTTTCCTGCACGTTAGCTATCGTGGCATAGCTAGCCTGAGGCAGAGCGAAAACGAGGACTGGAACAGCCTCAAGGATGAGCTCGAAGAGTGGATTGGAGGCAACGGGGTGGAAGTAGTCCGCTTCACTCCCGCATTGAATGCCCTGAGCAAGGAGCTCAAACTCAAAGGCAGGCATCTGGTGTTCATGGTAGCCCGCAATGGTTATGGCGACAAGACGGTCGGCGATAACATGCCCGCGACCATACTCTACGGAGGCGGCTATCCCATTTACGGAAACATAGTATTCGCATTGGAGACCGACCAGGGCTACAATATCGAGGGATTCCATAGCGGAAGCCTGCTCGATAAGGCCCTGAACGCCATCAACGAGGCCGTGGACGGTCTTCTCAGGACAGAATGACATAGCCCCATGAAAAGCGTCGACAAAATAGTAAAGAACGTGGAGCAGATGCGCTCCAACGCACAGGAACAGGCCATATTCAAGAACCTGCCCCTGGCCGCCGAGACCTTCAAGTTGATACGCGAGCTGGATGACCCGGAAGAAGGGCCGTTGGGCAAGGCCTATGCCTGCAATGCCATGATAGAGCAACTTTCCGAATACGACACGCCCCGTTTCGTCCTGAGGATACTCCGGCAGGAGCTTGCCTGGCTGGAGGAATCTTCCGAAAAGAGCGACTGGCTGTTTCCGGAGGATGTGCAGGAGGATATCGACAGGCTGGAGGCCTACATAGACACGGAAGCCCTGGGCATGGAAGAATTCTGCAAAAAATATGGCAGGCACCTGCTGTTCGATCCGGTGGAGAGGACCAAGAGATGGGAAGAAATCTACTTTGAGGTGGAGGCCGAATGCGACAGGCGCCTGGAAGCTCAGCCCCGCGGAATGGGTTTCTGCTTCGGATATTGGGCTACCAAGCATGCCGTGCTCGCCGAATACGGAATAGACTGGAAATCCCCGCACATAATGAACCCGCGGGTAATGTTTGACTAGAGTCGGATGACGATTATGGACAACGGACAGACAAGAACACGAGAGAGGCTCGCCGAGGATAGCAAGGTTCTGACAAGGACCAAGGATTCGGCTGATACCGGTGGCCACTGCCCTAATTGCGGGGCACACATAGAGCCAGAGTACGAGATATGCCCCGAATGCGGATGGAAGCTGGTGAACTACTGCACTTTCTGCGGAGCGCCCATGCTTCCAGGCGACCTGGACTGTCCGGAATGCGGCATGCCTGCAGACGGCGTCATCTGCCCGGACTGCAACATACGCAATTTCAGGCCTTTCTGCCGCCAGTGCGGCAAGCCTCTATCGAGGGCTGCGCGCAAGGCCGTGGAAAAGGCCAAGCAGGACCCGAAAGTCCAGGAAGCGGCAAGGCTGCTGGTAAGGGTATCCGAACTGCAGGCCGAATTGGAGGGTGCGGATTCCTACGAGGAAGGGCCTTCCGAACCAACTGAGAGCGAACTCAGGTTCCGGAAGATGATGGCCAAGGTGGGTTTTACCGAGGCCGAGAAGCCCAAGGCGACCAAACGCAAGATGGGACGCAGCCGCGAGGAGATATTGGCCGAATATCAGAAGGCCTTGGAAGAGGCCAACAAGGCTATGGAAGAGATGCTCCCCCCGGCAGGGTCCACTCCCCAGGAACAACGCAATTTCTACACCGCCCGCAAGGTTGCGGTAATGGAGATAATAGAAGAAAAATGGTACGGCATACCTATCCAGAAGACTATGGGTTGGGAGTGCAACAAGTGCCACGTATTGCATAACAGTCCTTCCGAATGCTCCGTCAGGGAATTCGGAGGGAAATGGATTACCTGCACGGAGTGCAAAGTTGTCGAAGAAGGCACGGCAGGAGCCCAGATGTACATCGACAGGGTTGAAAGGAAAGTTTATAAGCGCGAATAGTCCATGGCAGACAACGAGATCCAGAAAACCGCAGTAGCCCCGCAGAAAAC
>JAILMV010000135.1 GCA_024692185.1 Bacteroidales bacterium
ATCCGTCTCAAACTGGAATCCCACTTCCACGATATGCAGGACATCGAATTCACCATCCAGGAAGGCAAGCTTTGGATGCTGCAGTGCCGTATCGGCAAGCGCACCGGTATCGCCGCTCTCCAGATGGCAATGGATATGCTCGACGAGGGCATGATCGATGAGCGCACCGCAGTCATGAGGGTATCTCCCGCACAGCTCGATGAGATCCTTCACCCTGTGCTCGATCCCGCATCCGAGAAGAAGGCCGAGGTGGTTGCCAAGGGTCTGCCCGCATCTCCGGGTGGAGCCGTGGGTACCATCGTATTCACCTCCGAGGCCGCTATGGCCGCTGCCGCTGCAGGCAAGAAGGTCATCCTCATCCGCGAGGAGACTTCTCCCGAGGACATCGAAGGTATGCGTGCATCTGCCGGTATCCTTACCACCCGCGGTGGTATGACCTCCCACGCCGCTCTCGTGGCACGTGGCTGGGGCAAGTGCTGCATCGTGGGCTGCGAGGCCATGAAGATCAACTTCGCCGCCAAGAGCGTCAGCTTCGCCGGTTCCGATAAGGTTTACAAAGAGGGTGAGTGGTTCAGCCTCAATGGTAGCAAGGGAAATGTCTATGCCAGCAAGATCGACACGATGGATGCTAGCGAGAATCCTCTCTTCATAAAGTTCATGAGCATCGTGGATAAGTACCGCAGGCTCGGTATCCGCACCAATGCAGATACTCCCGAGGATGCTGACCGCGCTCTCAAGTTCGGTGCCGAGGGTATCGGCCTCTTCCGTATCGAGCATATGTTCTACGGACGCAATTCCGAGATTCCTCTTACCAAGCTCCGCAAGATGATCCTCAGCTCCACCGAGGATGAGCGTCGTGCCGCACTTGCCGAACTGCTTCCTTTCATCAAGGCCTCCGTCAAGAGCACCCTCAAGGTGATGGACAGCAAACCGGTAGTGTTCCGTCTGCTCGACCCGCCTCTCCACGAGTTCGTTCCCAAGACTGCCGACAAGAAGCAGGAAATTGCTAGCGAACTTGGAGTTTCCGTGGGTGAAGTAGAGAAACGTGGCGACAATCTCCACGAGATCAACCCTATGATGGGTCACCGCGGAGTGCGTCTGCACGTTACCTATCCTCTCATCGCCGAGACCCAGTACCGTGCAATCTTCGAGGCAACCTGCGAGCTCAAGCGCGAAGGTTTCAACCCTATGCCCGAGATCATGATCCCTGTTACCATCTCTGCCCGCGAGCTTAGCTTCCAGAAGGCTATCTGCGACCGCGTGCTTGCAGAGGTCGAGGCTCACTTCGGAATCCAGGTCGAGTATCACTTCGGTACTATGATCGAGATCCCTCGTGCTGCCCTCACTGCTGACCGTATGGCCCGTACCGCCGAGTTCTTCAGCTTCGGTACCAACGACCTTACCCAGATGACCCTGGGCTTCAGCCGTGACGACGTGGGCACCTTCATGGGTGACTATCTTGGCAACAAGATCCTCGATGCCGATCCTTTCCAGACCATCGATGTCAAGGGTGTCGGCAAGCTCGTCGAATATGGTATCCAGAATGGTCGCAGCAAGCGTGCCGACCTCAAGTGCGGTGTTTGCGGTGAGCATGGTGGCGATCCCGATTCCGTCCGCTTCTTCAACAAGATCGGCGTGGATTACGTGAGCTGCTCTCCTTTCCGCGTTCCTATCGCACGTCTGGCCGCTGCCCAGGCTGCTATCGAGCAGGAGAAGTAATTCTACTACATATCTTTTAAAGGCCGGCAGTTTCTGTCGGCCTTTTTTGTTACCTGGCGGCATGGGTCTCTGCTGCGGCCGGTGAGTCCAGCTCCCGGCGGGACTACGCTCGGTCGCCGGTGGCGACCTCGCTCCGGCCCCTCCCAACGTATCCTTCGTGGTCTGCGACCACTTGTCTCCGTCGGGCCCCTCCCCCTGCCCCTGTCCGGGGGTGGACAGGCCCGCCAGGGGCTGGCTTACCGGCTGCAGCTCGGCATACAGTGGGGCATGGCGTGAAACAATGAGGGGCGCCCGGTAGCGGGCACCCCTCTGGGAATTATGGTTATTTGAAAAATCCGGACTAGATAGTCACGCAAACGCGGATGCTCATGCCATTCGTGATAGCCTCTGCATCATAGCCGTCGAGATCCTGGAGAATGAAGGTAACTTTACCCAACTCATACTCGAACCTGGTGTTCTCGGGGATGACGACAATCTCGTTCTTGTCGTTTGTTACCTGCACGGGATACACGAAAGGAAGCGGGTTCCAGCTTCCGAGGTTCTGGGCCTGATCGTAGATAGCATAGATGTATGCGTGTACCGTGCCGAGAGCGATGACCTTGTCGGTGATGTTCTCATTGTCGAAAGTGGCATAGTAGTAATTGTCGGAACCCGGCAGGTCCGCACCCTCGTTCTTCTTCCAGTCGCCTGGGAGTACGTTGTAGTCGGTGGTGTAGATGATTGCACCGTTGTACTCGTTGGTGACATACTGCTTGGTGATGTACTCTTTAGTACAACCCTGGAACAGGGTAATTGCTGCAACTGCGGCAATGATTAATTTCAGGTACTTCATAGTATTGTAATTAATAGTTTGTTACTGCCCAAAGCACCACCCCTGCGCAAACGCTGACATTGAGTGAATGTTTGGTGCCGAACTGGGGAATCTCGAGGGATCCGTCTCCCGAATCCACTACCATCTGGCTTACCCCGTCGACTTCGTTTCCGAATACGAATGCATATTTCTTGCCAAAATCGCGATGGAAGTCCCCGAGCTTGACGGAATGTTCCGTCTGTTCGACGCTGAAAACGCAGTATCCTTGCTCCTGGAGCTCCTTCACGAGGGCGGCCGTGTCGTCGCGATGTTCCCATCGCACGCTGTCCTCCGCGCCAAGGGCGGTCTTGTGGATTTCGGCCATGGGAGGCAGGGGAGTGATGCCGCAGAGCCAGACTTTGTCTATCCTGAATGCATCCGCGCTGCGGAAGATGCTGCCCACGTTGTGGGCGCTGCGTATGTTGTCGAGTATGACTTCCACTCCGGAGGGCTGGGCGGCACGATATTCTTCTGCGCTCAGGCGTCCAAGTTCGGAATTGAGTAATTTGCGGTCTTTCATTATTGCGCAAAGTTACTTAAAATGTGCGTAATTGCCTAATTTGCAGTGTGTGATAGAAAAAGATTGACTATATTTGTTTTGATAGACGACGGATATGTCCACGAATAGAATAATTCCAGTTCTGGCCATGTTGGGAGCCACACTGATTTCCTGCTGTGCTCCCAAGGCCGAATGCTGGCCGGACGGTAGCAAGCTGTCCGGCTGGTTCTCCCAGGAACCCTCTGCCCCTAAGGGCAAGCAGGCCCGCGAGTTCTGCATCAGCTCCTACGGTGCAGTTGCCGACAGTACCATTGTGCAGACTGCCGCGATACAGAAAACCATCGATGCAGCTGCGCAGAAAGGGGGTACCGTGGTGATTCCGGAGGGCACCTGGCTTTCCGGCGCCCTTTTCTTCAAGCCCGGGACCCATCTGCTGCTGGAGGAAGGTGCAGTGCTGAAGGGCAGTACCGACCTGGCGGATTATCCGGACATCCCCGTGCACATCGAAGGCGTGCTCCAGACCTATGTGTCCGCCCTTGTGAACGCGGATGGATGCAGGGGCTTCTCCATTAGGGGGAAGGGTACCATCGACGGCAGCGGCCTGCCCTATTGGGAGGCCTTCTGGGCCCGCAGGAAGGAGAATCCCGCCTGCACCAACTTGG
>JAILMV010000136.1 GCA_024692185.1 Bacteroidales bacterium
GTCTGGAACTTCTTCAATCCCAGGGCCGGTGTTTCCGGTAGATGGGGTTGTCATCGCGCTTATGCATCTGTGGCCCTCGGACACCGCGAACCGGGCAGAAGCGACCTTAAGGAACAGATAGAGTCAGTGAATAAGCTGAGGGCCGGCGGCCAGTCTGCAGAGGTAAGCCTGCGTCCCGAGAAGATGCTCGATAGCGAGTTGGGATACGAATTCAACAATTCCGTAGTTGCCTTCGGAGTCAATCTCTACAGCATGGAATACAAGGATATGTTGCTGGAGACCGGCAAACTCTCAGACAGCGGCTATGCCATCAAGGAGAACGTGGGGCGCAGCTGGCGCAGGGGAGTGGAACTCTCGGCTGCCTGGAATGCAGCTTCCTGGATGTCCTTGAGGGGCAATCTTACTCTCAGCGAGAACAAGATCAAGGATTATGTCTACTACGAAGATACCAACGACAATTCCGAGGATTGGCATTGGGTAGGAAAGACCACCGTGGAGGCTGGTACCGTGAATATGCTGATGTCGCCTTCTACCGTTGGCATGGCTGCCGTCGAGTTCCGCCCCTTGGCCGGAAACGACTTCCGCATCGGAGCAGAATGCAAGTATGTGGGTAAGCAGTACTGGGACAACACCCAGAACGAAGACCTCTGCATCCCTGCCTATTATGTGGTGAACGCCTCCGTGGAGAAAGGTTTCACTCTCGGGAAGGCCAGGATGACCGCCGGCGCTTACTGCAACAATCTTCTGAACCGCGACTATTATGCAGATGCCTGGGTTTACAGGGCCTTGTTCGCAAATGGCGACCCCGAATACATAGAGGAGGGGCTTTTCCCTCAGGCCTTGAGGAACTTCAGCTTCAAGCTCAGAGTAGAGTTTTAACGCAGAAAACTCTACATAAAACGACCAAAGCCCGCTTCACAGCGGGCTTTGACGGTTAGTTAGTAGTGTATTACCTTTATAAGAAGGTTAATTATTGTTGGTTAGAAGTTGTTGTTTCATTTTCACTGCAAATATAAGTCATTATTTTTAATTGACAAGCAAAAAACAAAAATTTTTTGTAAAAAAGTTGCAGAGATATTAAAAAATTTTAATAATTAGTCTTTCAGTAGCTCAGGACGTAGCGTTCTAGTGCGCTCCAGGGCCATTTCGTCCTGCCAGGCGCGTATTAGTTTCGGGTTGCCGCTGAGCAGTACTTCAGGTACTTTCCATCCGTTGAATTCCGCGGGACGGGTATAAACGGGCGGGCTTAGGAGGTCGTCCTGGAAGCTGTCGCTGAGTGCGGAGGTCTCGTCGGTGAGGGCCCCGGGGATCAGCCGGACTATGGAATCGGCCAGCAGGGCTGCCGGAATCTCTCCGCCGCTAACCACATAATCTCCCACGGAAATCTCCCTGGTTACAAGATGTTCCCTTATCCTGTGATCTATTCCTTTATAATGCCCACAGAGCAGGATTATGTTCTCTTTGAGGGAGAGTTCATTGGAAATTGCCTGGTTCAGCCTTTCTCCGTCGGGGGAGAGGTAGATGACCTCGTCGTAGTGGCGCTGGGCGCTGAGTTCTTCGATCATCTTGTACACGGGCTCCACCATCAGCACCATACCGGCATCGCCGCCATAGGAATAGTCGTCGATGTTCTTTCTGGGGCCAAGGCCGTATTTGCGTAGGTTGTGGACTTCGATTTCCACCAGTCCTTTCTTGATAGCCCGTCCTACTATGGAGTAGCTCAGAGGGCTCTCCAACAGCTCGGGAACTGCGCTTATAATGTCTATTCTCATAGATTATCCGGAATTTTCGCAAAGTTACCAAAAATCATTATATTTGTAAGCTACTAAATACTCTATATTATTATGAGCGAAGAAATCAACAAGCCCGAAGTGCAGGAAGAGGTGTCCTTGGCAGACAAGACTCTTTCCGAACTCTCGGATGTATTCAAAAACCTGATGGACAGCGCAGACCGTATGACACGGAGCAAAGAAGCTGAATCCATCAAGTCTGCATTTTATAAACTTCTTGGCAAACTCCGCAGCGAGGCAGGCGAGGTCTCGGATGCTTTCTCCGACGTGGAAGAAAACTTCAAGAGCATCTATTCCGACTATAAGCGCGAAAGGGCTGAGTACAACAAGGAGCAGGATGCTCTCAAGGAAGAGAATCTTGAAAAGAAGAAAGCAATTATCGAGGAGCTCAAGGAGCTGGTAGATGGCCAGGACGACGTTAGCACGTCTTTCCCCGTCTTCCGTGAGCTGCAGGACCGCTGGCGTGCCACCGGCCCCGTACCTGCGAGCGCCTTCCGCGATATCAACAGCACATATCAGTTCAACGTAGAGCGTTTCTACGATAAGGTAAAGATCAACCGCGAGCTCCGCGACCTCGATTTCCAGAAGAATCTGGAAGCCAAGGAAAAATTCTGCGAGGCTGCCGAGAAGCTTTCCGAGAACGAAAACATAGTCAACGCATTCAACGAGCTCCAGAAGCTCCACGAGCAGTGGAAGGAATTCGGCCCCGTGGCCAAGGAATTCCGCGACAGCATCTGGGCGCGTTTCCAGGCCGCCACTTCAGTGATCAACAAGCGCTATCAGGGCCATTTCGAGGAACTGAAGGGCAAGCAGAAAGAGAATCTGGCCGCCAAGGAAGTCCTTTGCGAGAAGGTCGAAGCCATTGCCGCGAAAGAAATCAATTCTTCCGACGAATGGAATGCCAGCGCCAAGGAAATCGAGGCCATCCAGGCCGATTGGCGTAAGATAGGCTTCGCTACCAAGAAAGACAATCAGAAGATCTACGACCGCTTCCGCGCCGCCTGCGACGCTTTCTACGGCCGCAAACGTGAGTATTATTCCCAGTTCCGCAGCGAAATGGATGCCAACGTGGACAAGAAGATGGCTCTCATCCAGCAGGCAGAAGAACTTAAGTCCAGCACTGAATGGAAGAAGACCACCGAGAAGTTCATCGAGCTCCAGAAGCAGTGGAAGGAAATCGGTGCCGTGCCCCGCAAGAAGAGCGAGCAGCTCTGGAAGCAGTTCCGCGCCGCCTGCGACGCTTTCTTTGCCGAACGCGACAAGAACGCCGCCCCTGAGAATAATTATTATGCCAATCTGAAGGCCAAGAAGAAGGTCATCGAAGATATCCAGGCCTATGTGCTCAGCGGCGAAGCTGAGGCTGATACCGAAGCGGCAAAGAAGTTTGCTGCCGATTTCAACGCCATCGGTTTCGTACCTTTCAAGGAGAAGGACAATATCATGGCTGCTTTCCGCGAGGCAATGCAGGCCAAGTTCCCCGACTTCAGCCTCAATGAGCGCGGAGCCCGCGGCCGCGGCGAGGCTAAACCTCGTGAGCGCAGCGCCAAGGACATCCTCATCCAGCAGTACAAGAGCCTCCAGTCGGAGATCGAAACCTTCGAGAACAACATCGGTTTCTTCTCCGCATCCAAGAATTCCGAGGCCCTCATCAAACAGATGGAAGCCAAGATTTCCAAAGCAAAAGACGAACTACATAAACTAGAAGAGAAGATCCGTAAGGAGGAAGAAGGAGAGTAATTATAATGGACAAGAATTCAGTTGTTGGTTTCATCCTTATCGGATTAATACTTATTGGTTTTACCTTTTTCCAGTCCCGTCAAGCCCGCAAGGCTGCAGAGTGGCAGGCCGTGCAGGATTCCATAGCCTTGGCTGAGCGAATTGCCCGCGGGGACACCGTAGAGCTCCAGGAGCCCGTTGCCGCAGCAGCTGCCGCAGAAGTACTCGAGGCAGAAGAGGCTGCCCCTGTGGAAGGTGCCATCTACAAGGATGCCGCCCTCGATGTCGCTCATGCTGCCGAGGCTTCCAAGGTGGTTCTGGAAAACGAGAAGATAGCCCTTACCCTCAGCACCCGCGGAGCCCAGCCTTCCAGCGTCCTGGTAAAGGACTATTTCAATTACGATAGCACAGCTCTCTACATACTCAAGGAAGGAGACGGCGAATTCACCGCCCACATCTATACCGGCGAATTCATCAGCACCAAGGATTTCACCTTCGAGCTGGTTTCCAAGACCGATTCTTCCGCAGTGTTCCGTCTGCCCTTCTCGGACGGCGGTTACATCCAACAGAGCTATGTGCTCCACGCCGCTTCCTATATGGTGGACAGCGAACTCTCCTTCGTGGGAATGAACAGCATCCCCAGGAATGTTTCTTCCATCGACCTGGATTATTCCATGATAATCCCCAGGATGGAGAAAGGCTACAAGAACGAGGCCCAGTATTCCAAGCTGGACATCTATCAGGCAGGGGACAAGAAGCCCGTGGAAATCGGCCGCAGCCGCAATGGCAGCAAGCGCTTCGATTCCAAGGTCAGCTGGTTCGCATTCCAGCAGCAGTTCTTCTCTGCAATCTTCCGTGCCAAGGAACAGTACAGCTCCGGCTCCTTCGACGTTTCCTTCTTCCCCCAGGAGGATCCTTCCCGCAATCTCATGGCCTGCTCTGCCAAGATGCGTGCGGATTTCCGCCCTGGACAGGATGTCGTCATTCCTTTCGAAATGTATTTCGGCCCCAGCCATTTCAAGACCCTGAAGTCCTACGACCAGAAATATGAGAAGATAATCCCTCTGGGAGGTTCGCTCGTGGGATGGTTTACCAAGTATGCCATCATCCCTATGTTCGACTTCTTCAGCAGGTTCATCTCCAATTACGGCCTCATCATCCTGCTGATGACCCTCGTCATCAAGCTGGTGGTGCTGCCTTTCACCTTCAAGTCCTATGCTTCTTCCTCCAAGATGCAGGCCCTCAAGCCCGAGCTGGAGAAGATCAACGCACGCTATCCCAAGCAGGAAGATGCCATGAAGAAGCAGCAGGCAACCATGAACCTGTATAAACGGGCCGGCGTAAGCCCCATGGGAGGATGTCTTCCCATGTTGCTGACCTTCCCTATACTTTGGGCAATGTTCCGCTTCTTCCCTGCATCCATCGAGCTTCGTCAGCAACCTTTTCTTTGGGCTCACGACCTCTCCACTTACGATGCGATAGTGGAATTCGGCCACAAGGTTCCCCTGATCGGCGACCATCTCTCCCTCTTCGCCCTGCTGATGGCAGTGACCATGTGGGTTTACAGCAAGATGACCATGTCCGGCCAGGCTGCAGGCAACGATCCCAATGCCAAGAGCATGCAAATTATGAGCGTCTGGATGATGCCTATAATGATGTTCTTCATCTGTAACAGCCTTTCCGCGGCCCTCAGTTACTATTATCTGCTATCCCAGCTGATAAGTATGGTGGAGATCTTCGTCATCCGCAAGTTCTTCGTGGACAAAGAGGCCATACTCGAGAAAGTCCGTGCCACCGAGGGCAAGCCAATGCCCAAGAGCAAATGGCAGCAGAGACTGGAAGAGGCTCAGAGAATGCAGGAGCAGCAAATGCGTCAGCAGAATAAACGTAGATAATGATCGCATATAATCTCGAGAATATCAATAAGGAACTGCCATCAGGGGTCAAACTGGTGGCAGTTTCCAAATTCCATCCTTTCGAGGCCATTCTGGAAGCTTATTCCGAAGGGCAGAGGGCTTTTGGCGAGAACCGTCCTCAGGAGTTCTCCTTGAAGGCCCTGCAGCTACCCCCTGACATCGAGTGGCATTTCATAGGCCATCTCCAGACCAATAAGCTCAAACTGGTGCTCCCATATGCCTATATGGTGGAATCCATTGATACCCTGCATCTGCTGGAAGCGGTAAATAACTGGGGCGAGAAGAATTCCAAGACCATCAATATCCTTCTCGAAGTGCACATCGGGGCAGAGGAGACCAAGCAGGGCTTTACGCCCTCTGAAATCAAGGCTGTCCTTAACATGACTGCAGAGTTCCCTTTCATCCGTTTCTGCGGTCTTA
>JAILMV010000168.1 GCA_024692185.1 Bacteroidales bacterium
GGGGGACCGTCCCGAAGGGATGGTGGGGTGAGCGAAGCGAACTCCCGAGATGGGGTTACCCTGCCCCTGCCGGGTGAGGTACGGGAGGTGCAGACCTTCTATGAGTCGATGTTCCTGGAGATGGGGCTGCCTATTACCTATATGGAATTCAGGCCCTTCAAAGAGGGAAAATACATCAATCCACGCGACCCCGAAGACTTCGATTCCAAGCATTGGAGGGAGCTGGAAGGAAAACGCCGCAGCTTCGGTCACCAATAATTGGGGTTGCGAAAGAGAATTACTTTCTCTAAATTTGTAAGCTATGACGAAGGAAAGCAAATGGGTAATCAGCGAACCTGCTCCGAGGGACAAGGTCAACCGCCTTGCCACCGAAGTAGGCATCGACAGTGTCCTGGCCGAACTTCTGGTCAAGCGCGGAGTCGAGACCTTCGAACAAGCCCGCGCCTTCTTCCGTCCCAGCCTGGACAATCTCCACGACCCCTTCCTGATGAAGGATATGGACAAGGCAGTGGAGCGTCTGCACCAGGCCATCACCGGTTCCGAAAAGATTCTTGTTTATGGGGACTATGACGTGGACGGCACTACCGCCGTATCCCTCGTCTATTCCTTCGTAAAGCGCTACACCGACCTGGTGGACTTCTACATCCCCGACCGCTATGATGAGGGCTATGGAGTGTCCTCCAAGGGCATACGATGGGCGGCCGAGAACGGGTTCGGCCTCATCATCACCCTGGACTGCGGCATCAAGGCCATCGAGAAGGTGGACCTCGCCAAGTCCCTGGGAGTGGACGTGATAATCTGCGACCATCATCTTCCCGAACTGGAACTCCCCAAGGCCGTAGCCGTGCTGGACCCTAAGAGGGATGACGACAGCTATCCTTTCGACGACCTCTGCGGTTGCGGAGTGGGTTTCAAGCTGGTCCAGGCCTACGCCAAGAAATACGAGATTCCCTTCGAGACCCTGGTTCCCCTGCTGGACCTCCTGGTAGTGAGCATCGCATCCGATCTGGTGTCGGTGGTAGGGGAGAACCGCATCCTGGCCTACTACGGCCTCAAGCGCCTGAACGAGAATCCCCGCAAGGGCCTCCTCGCAATGATTAACCTCTCCAAGCTCGAGCCCGGGCATATCACGGTCGATGACATAGTCTTCAAGATCGGTCCCCGCATCAATGCGGCAGGGCGTATGGAGACGGGCCGCCTCGCGGTGGAGCTTCTGACCGCCACCGAGACGGGCAAGGCCATGATAGCCGGCGAGAAGATCAACAACAATAACAACGAACGCAAGAACGTGGATCGCGAGATTACCGCCGAAGCCCTCGAGATGGTGGAAAGCGGCAAATGCCTCGCACGCGAGCACGTTACCATAGTATATAGTCCCAACTGGAACAAGGGCGTCGTGGGAATCGTCGCCTCCCGTCTGGTCGAGGCCTACTACAAACCTACCGTGGTTCTCACCAACAGCAACGGATTCGTCACCGGTTCTGCCCGCAGCGCCGGCAAGTTCGACCTCTACGCTGCCATCGAGAGCTGCGCGGACCTGATGGAGAATTTCGGCGGTCACACCTATGCCGCCGGCCTAACCTTGACCGAGGACAAACTCCCGGAATTCGCCGCCAGAATGGAAAAGTTCGTCGCGGAGCACATCACCCCCGACATGACCAAACCTGTGGTGGAGATAGATTCGGAGCTGCAGTTCTCGCAGATAACCCCCAAGTTCTTCCGCATCCTCAAGCAATTCCAGCCTTTCGGCCCCGGTAACCACAATCCCATCTTCATGACCCGCGATGTCTATGACGCGGGAGATGGGCGCAAGGTGGGCGCTGGCGGCGCACATATGAAACTGGACCTCATCCAGGAGGACCAGCCCTACCATAAGGTGCCGGCCATCGCCTTCAATCTCGCCAGCTACTTCGACTACGTGAAAGAGGGTAATCCGGTGGATGTATGCTATGCCATAGTGGAAAACTATTTCGCCGGCAATACCTTTACCCAGCTGCGCATCCGGGATATGCGAGAAGGGGAGGATATCATATGACAAAAGAAGATGAGCGTTCCTGCCTCAGGGGGCTTGCCAATGGAAACAAGCAAGCTTTCGAGTGGCTGTTCCTGACTTGGCATCCGAGGGTCGTAGATTTTTTCATGCGCGTCCTTGCGGACGAAGATACCGCATACGATTATGCCCAGGACATCTTCTATGATATATGGGTGCAGAGGAAGAAGTTTTCGGAAGTAGAATCTTTTTCCGCCTATCTCTTCCGTATGGCCAAGTTCCGTTTATTCAATCATTTCGACAAGCAGTCGGTCCGCAACAAGTTCGTGGACGCGAAGAGCTTTGCCGATGCTTCCAGCTTCGTTTCGATGGAACAGTCGCTTTTTGCAGACGAGATGGAGGAACAGATATGGAAGACGGTGAACAAAATGCCTGCAAAGAGGCGCAAGATTTTCGTGATGAGCAGGATGCAAGGTTATTCCAACGACGAGATAGCCAAAGAGCTCGGCATCAGCAAGCGGACGGTTGAGAATCATATTACCAGCGCCCTTGCCGAACTTCGCGAAATTGTAGCTGTGATTATTTTTTTGTGTGTTATTTGCCTTAACTTTTACTTAATATAAAACGGACTCATATGGAAGGAGCCAATAGTGAAATAAAGAAGCGTGACGAGTTGTTGTCTCTGGAAAAGATTTGGGAAGAGAGTAAGGGAGAGGTCGATTCAAATTCTTTCCGGGAGCTTGTCCGTGTAAATATGAGAATAGAAGCATCTGAAAGGAAACGCAAGATGCTGTTCAGGGCGTTCTCATTTGTGGCGGCCGCGGCAGTTATCGCGATAGTCGCCATCTTCTCGTTTTCGCTTGCCCGCAACAAATACAACATATCTGCGATGGACTATACCAAGAGCCTTGTCGCGGACTATGGACATATCTCTTCGTTAACTCTTTCGGATGGCACCGAGGTGCATCTGAATGCGGGATCCACTCTCCTTTATCCTGAGCAGTTCGACAAATCCAAACGAATAGTATATCTTACCGGAGAGGGTAACTTCCAGGTGGCCAAGGATCCTTCCAGGCCTTTCATAGTGAAGACGGCCTATATGGATGTCCAGGCACTCGGCACCACTTTCTGTATTGAATCATACCTCGGTGAATCTGCTATACGTACAACTTTGAAAGAGGGAAGGGTAAAAGTAGATATCCCTTCCGTCAACAGCGGTTCTTACTTCCTGGATCCTGACTCCCAGTTGATATTCAGGCCTTCTGAAAAAAAGGTCAGCCTTGCGAGGGTCGATGCCCGCAAGGTGCTGAGCTGGGAAGATGGTTACCTTTCGTTCTCAAATGCTTCTTTCCCGCAGATCATTTCTTCGCTGGAAAGGAAATACAATGTGTCGATAAGCTATAATGCAGAGAAAATGCGCGTCGGGAATACGCTCAATGTGCGATTTGCCCCTGAGGATTCTCTCGAAGATGCCCTCAAGGTTCTAACGCTGCTGATCCCCGGTTCCAGTTTCCGAAATATCGACGACAGATATTATTACAATTTCTGATTGTTTTTTTGTGTGTTAGATTGGTTCATGCTTACTTATTAACGTGAACCAATTTTTTTAGCACGCTAACAACTTCTATCATGAAAAAAATTCTGGCAGTATTGTTCTGCTTTTTTCTGTGCATTGTTTCATTTGCGCAGAATCAGCGCTTGAACATGACGGGAGGGAAGATGTCCTATGCCCAGCTGTTTAATGAGATCGAGTCCCAGACAGGAATGTCGGTGGATTACGATGCTCATGGTATCAATCTGGGAACTATGGTATCCGTTCCCGCGGGAACTACGACGGTAGGGGCTTTGCTGGAGGACGTTCTGTCCCCGGCAGGATACACCTACACCGTTAGCAGGTCGCACATTATCCTAAAAGAAAAACCTAAGGCCCAGACTCCCACGCTCAGAGGTTTGGTAGTGGACTCCTACGGTGAACCCGTCATCGGAGTTGGAATCATCGTGAAGGGTACCTCCCATGGTACTGTTTCCGGTCTCGATGGTAGTTTCAGCCTCAATGCGGCTAATGCCGACGTCCTCGTCTGTTCGTTGCTCGGATACAAGACCAAGGAGGTCGAAGTAGGCAAGAGCAGTTATCTTAAGATCGTCCTCGAGGAGGATGCTCTTTTCATCAGTGACGCTGTGGTCGTTGGCTACGGCGTGCAGAAGAAAGAAAACCTTACTGGAGCAGTCTCGGTAGTTTCATCCAAGTCCATCGAGAACCGTTCCAACGCCAATCTTGGTGGAATTCTTCAGGGAGCGGTCCCCGGAATGACAGTTACCTCTTCAACAGGTCGTCCCGGTGAAGGTGTTTCGCTGAACATCCGCGGATGGAACTCCATCAATTCCGGTTCTCCCCTGGTTCTTGTGGACGGCGTGGTAGGATCTCTCGAAAGGGTAAACCCTAATGATGTCGAGAGCATTTCCGTGCTGAAAGATGCATCTTCCTCGGCGGTTTACGGTGCGAAGGCTGCGTTCGGCGTAGTGTTGGTAACCACCAAGTCCGGCGGTGACAGCGAGGGATATGCCCACGTGCGCTACAGCAGCCGTTTCGGATATTCAGCTCCCACAGCATCCACGGACTGGGAAACGCGTGGATACTATTCGGTATATATTCCGAACAAGTTCATGCAGGCATATTCCGGTAAACCATATGTCCTGTATACGGAAGACGATATGGCTCAGCTCTGGGCCCGCGTCAACGATGTCGAGGAGAATCCTGCCCGTCCCTGGGTAATAATAGACCAGAGTCAGGGCCGCAACACATATAAGTATTATGCTAATACCGACTGGTGGCATTATTTCTTCAACGATATCAAGCCGACTCAGAATCATGACATTTCTTTTCGCGGCGGCACCAAGAATATCAAATATTTCCTTTCTGCAAACTACGACAAAGAGCAAGGCATTTTCCGCCTGATCCCCGATATATACAGAAAGTACAATCTCCGTGCTCGTTTCTCCTTTGACGTGAAACCCTGGATGAACGTAAGCAATAACACGGCTTTTTATTCCTCCGTTTACACTTATCCTGGCCACAGCAATACCGGCACAACCTTCTATAACCTTTCGGCTGGTAACTTCTCGTACCTCGTGCCTGTGAATCCCGATGGAACCATGGTGCGTGAAACCGATTATGGCACGGTCAACATGTACTCGGGAATCCTCGCGAATGAAAACTACACCAACAAGAACAGGACCAGCAACCTCACCAATACTACCGAGGTGACGATCCGGCCGTTCAAGAAGTTGGAAATCAAAGGCAATTATACCTATTCTTACAATACTTACGCGGGCATGAACCGCTCCGTCAATGTAACTTATGCTTCCAAGATCCCCATGCAGACTGAAACTCTCACGACAGGGGATAATGAAGACAAATTGACCGAGCAGGTTCAGACAGTCGATCTTCATTCCGCCAACGTGTACGCGACATACACGAACACATTCAAAGATGCCCATAATCTGAAGCTTATGGCCGGCGGACAGTATGAATCGTACTATCATAAGAAACTCACCGCTATTGGTTACTATCTTCTCTCCCAGGAGCTGAACGACCAGAATCTGGTCAGCGGCGACGAGGAGGGCGTGAAACGTACTGAGACCTCCGGAGGTCAGAGTGAATATGCTCTTATGGGCTTCTTCGGCCGTATAAATTACGACTACAAGGGCAAGTACCTCGTAGAAATCAGCGGCCGCTACGACGGCACATCCCGTTTCCCCAGGGGCCAGCGTTACGGTCTGTTCCCTTCCTTCTCTTTGGGATGGAGAGCATCTGAAGAGGAATTCTTCTCTCCTCTGAAAAACTGGTGGAATGATGCTAAGCTGAGATTCTCCTTCGGTAGCCTCGGTAATCAGCAGGTGGGTTATTACGATTACATCCGCTCGGTATCCATGGGCACCCAGAGCTATCTGTTCGGCGGAGGCAAGTCCTCCACGGCCACGTATGGCAATCCTGTAGCATCCAACCTTACTTGGGAGACAGTCCAGCAGAAAAATCTCGGCGTGGACCTGGCTTTCCTGGATAACAAGATCACCTTCACCGGTGAAGCCTATATCCGCGATACCAAGAACATGCTGACCACCGGAAAGGCCCTGCCTTCCGTGTACGGAGCATCTTCTCCCAAGACCAACAACGCAGACCTGCGCACTAAAGGCTACGAGCTGGCTCTGACCTACCGAAACAGATTCAGACTGGCCGGCAAGCCTTTCGAGTATAGCGTCACGGGTACTTTCAACGATTTCGTCGGCTATATAACCAAGTTCGACAATCCTACCAAGGACCTTTCCACTTACTATGAAGGTATGCGTTACGGAGAGATATGGGGTTATACCACCGACGGTTACTTCGCATCGGACGCTGAGGCTGCTGCCTATCCGGTCGATCAGTCTCCTGTTTGCTCGATTATTTATTCTTCCGCCGGTGAGGAGCATGGACTCCGTGCCGGAGACCTGAAATATGTGGACCTCGACGGCGATGGAATAATCGGATCAGGGGCAAATACTGTGGACAACCCCGGCGACCGCAGAGTCATAGGTAACAAACAGCCCCGCTTCCAGTATGGCGCCACAGTCGCATTCAACTGGGCAGGATTTGATTTCTCCATGTTCGTACAGGGAATCGGTCGCTTGAACTGGTATCCGAGCCTTGATGCCCGTTATTTCTGGGGCCCTTATGCCCGTCCTTTCTCCTCCTGGATTCAGAAGGATTTCCTGGACAAATGCTGGTCGGAGGATAACCCCGACGCATATTTCCCCCGCCCTCGTGCCTACGTTGCCGGTGTAGGTGCCGGCCGTGAGCTTACTACGGTCAACGACAGGTACTTGCAGAACCTTGGCTACTGCCGTCTCAAGAACCTTACAGTCGGATACACCCTTCCGGAGAAACTTACGAAAAAAATAGATATAGAATCTGTCCGTATCTATTTCTCCGGCGAGAACCTCGCTTGCTGGGCACCCGGTTTCCACTGCGATTACATGGATCCGGAGCAGGCGGCCAATACCGGAAACAAGGGCCATATCTATGGTTGGCAGAAGACATATATGTTTGGAATTGACATCAACTTCTAATGAGTAAAGCCATGAAAGCCATATATAAAAATATAGTTTTACTGTTCAGCGCTGTTTCGCTGTTCGTCTCCTGTGAAGACATTCTGGACAAGTACCCTTTGGACAAACTCTCTCCCGAGACTTTCCTTTCGAACGAAACGGAACTCCAGACATACACAAACGGATTGTATACGATGTTGCCCTCTGCCGGAGACCTTTACGGCAGTGAAAGCGATGAAATGATAGGGACCAACCTCAATCTTGCTCTTTGGGGTGGCCGTACCATCAATTCCGGCGATGGTGGCTGGAGCTGGGGAGACCTTCGCAAGATCAATACTTTCATAGAGTATTCCAAGAATTGCCAAGACGAGAAATTACGTAATAAGTATCTGGGTCTCGTCCGCTTCTTCCGTGCGTACTTCTATTTCGAGAAGGTCAAGATGTTCGGCGACGTGCCGTGGTACGACCATACTCTCGACTCCGACAGCGAAGAGCTTTACAAGCCTCGCGACAGCCGCGACTATGTGATGCAGAAGATGATCGAGGATATCGATTTCGCTATCGCCAATCTTCCTGCCGAGCACTCGGACTACCGTGTGACCAAATGGACAGCCCTTGCGCTCAAGAGCCGCTTCTGCCTGTACGAAGGAACGTTCCGTAAATATCACGCCGGCGACGTGACTCTTGCCACCCTTCCTGCCGATGCGAAACCCTACACATACTATCTGCAGCAGGCTGCCGATGCCGCCGACAAGTTCATCTCGTCCAGTGGCTATACCATTTATGATAAAGAAGGCACAGATGCAAGTTACATTGGTCTGTTCACAAAACATAACATCTCAGAAGGAACCAACAGGGAGGTGATACTTGCCAGGGATTTCAATGTGGATTACAACGTTGTGCACAGCGCCAACGCCAACTGCATTTCCTCGACCATGGGGCGCCATGGGTTTACGCGCAAGATCATCGCATCCTATCTTATGAAGGACGGAAGCCGTTTCACCGACAAGGCCGGATGGGAAACCATGCAGTTCGTCGAGGAAACCCAGAACCGTGATCCCCGCCTTGCCCAGAGCATACGTACTCCCGGCTACTGCAGGCTCGGTACGACTACTTTGACTCCTCCCGACCTCAATCATACCGTTACCGGTTATGCCCCTATCAAATACTTCATGGGCCCCGAGGACGATACATACCAGAAGTCTTATTGCGACCTTATTGTCTTCCGTGCATCGGAGGTTTATCTGAACCTCGCCGAGGCTCTGGCAGAGTTGGGGACCATTACGCAGGCAGACATCGACCGTACCATAAAACCTCTGAGGGATCGCGTAGGTATGCCCAATCTCGACATGGCGGCTGCTAACGCCACACCTGACCCGTATCTGCTTCAGCAGGCCTCCGGTTATCCGAAGGTTGCCACGGTGAACTCTTCCAATGTCGGTGTCATACTTGAAATCAGGCGCGAAAGAGCCGTGGAACTGATTCAGGAGGGATTCCGTTATTACGATGTCATCCGTTGGGCAGAGGGCCATACTTTCGAGAGCCAGCTTCTTGGAATGTATTTCCCCGGCGAGGGTACTTACGACCTCAATGCCGACGGTGTGGACGATGTCACGCTTTACAGCGGAGATTCGGCTCCTGCTGGAAGTGCTGCGCTCAAGCTGAAGATAGGCTCCGAGGTTACCCTCTCTGAAGGTAATTCCGGCTGCCTCGAATTCCACAAAACTACCCGTCCCGGTTGGATATGGGATGATGGAAAGGATTACTACTATCCTATCCCCGTCGAAGACAGGAGCCTTACCCAAGGCGCCCTGGCCCAGAATCCCGGTTGGAATGACGGACTCACTTTTTAGATAATCAAACAATAACCAAATCATACAATGAAAAGAATAACAATCATCTTATCTGCTATTTCCTGCCTTCTGGCTGTTTCCTGCGATAAGGAAAAGAAGGCTGAAGAAGCTACTCCCGCTGAACTCGCGGTCGTAGTCGAGAATGCAAAGGATATCTACGAATCTCCCAAGAATCTGTCGGTAAGCCTCAATCTTGCCGTAGCGGCAGATCCTGTTTCGGAAGAAGCCTACACGATTACCCTGGGCCCTAAACCCGGCCTCGTCGCTTCCTACAACACTGCGCATGGAACTTCTTACGAAAGCCTTCCTTCATCGGCATATACGCTTTCTTCGTCAACATTGATGCTGACCAAATACAGCCCCAAGTCCACTGCCGCCGAACTCAGGCTCAAAGGAGATGGCTGTGAACAAGACAAGACTTATGTCCTGCCGATCGGTATCGAATCGGTTCAGGGTGGTACCAATTTCCATGCTCCCGACGACAAGGCCGCGTTCATCATCTTCAAGGTGACCGCCCCCGAGCAGCAGGGCAGCGGAAAGTCAGGAGATCCGTATATCATTGAGGATCTGGAAGGATTCCTGAAGATCGGCAGTATGATGCAGGACGATGCAACCACCTACTTCAAGCTTGCTACGGATATAGATTTCGCAGAAGTCAAGTTCACGGAAGAGAGTCCCTGGACGCCTTTCAATTATGCTACTACCGATGAGGAAGTCGCTGCTGCAGAGAAGAGGATGATCGACCTCGATGGCGACAATCATAAGATCAGTAATTTCACTGGTGGCGGCGCACTGTTCGGTGTCCTTGTGGGTTCCGTACAGAATCTTACCATAGAGAACGCCGACATCACTTGTTCCGTCAACAATGCAGGCGCTACACTTGCCGGTTCTGCAGGAACCACTGCAAGTGCCGATGCTCTCGTTATCAAGAATGTTAAAGTTGTCGGCTCCAAACTGACTAATGATTATAAGCGTTCCGGTGGCCTTGTGGCTTGGATCAAGGGCGGTACCGTCGAGAATGTCGATGTTGAATGCACCATTACAGGCATCCAGCAGAATGGAGGCCTTGTCGGCCGTGTAGAATCCGGCACATTCATCAACTGCAGCGCTTCCGGCAATATCACCTCAGAATCCTATTATTCCGGAGGCCTTGTCGGTGTTGCAGTTAACATCGATATCAAGAACTGCCATGCCAGCGGTAACGTAACCGGCACATCTGGTAGTTATACCCGCGCCGGCGGCCTCATCGGCCAGATTGATGGCAGCGCCACTATCGAGAATTGCTATGCAACCGGCAATGTCGAAGGAACCGGGCATATGGCAGGCGGTCTGGTCGGTGTAATCGCCGGCGATGATGCCGTTATCAACATCAGCAAGAGCTATGCTACCGGCAGTGTTACCCTTCCTCACGGAGAATCCGGTAACTGGGCCCATGCAGGTGGTCTCATAGGCACTCTGAATGCCCTGAACGCAAGCGTTACCATCAGCAACTGCTATGCAACAGGCGCTGTTCTGGTACGTAGATACAGCAGCGGATTCGTAGGTAGCATATATGCTAAGGCTGCAAAGGAACTTAAGATCACCAACAGCTACTCTGCCTCCGACCTCAGCGGCATCGTAGTAGCCGATCGTTGCGGTATAGTTCTCGGTCTAAATGATGGTGCAAGTGGAACTCCTCCTACGACCATCACCTGCACCGGTTTTGTTGCATGGAACATTTCGGACCGCCTCTTCAGCTATGCCGGAAGCGTGGCTGAGGATGGGAACTACTATGGTAAAGAAGGCACTGTGTCGCAGCAGGCTGCTAAGCTCAATTGGGATACCTCCATATGGGATCTCAGTGCAGAACTTCCCAAATTGAAATAAGATGATTTGTATTATCAAGAAGGTATTGTTTTTTGTGATGCTTCTCGCATTCTCCCTGGCCATGCAGTCTTGCAACGGCCAGGGCGAGGGAAGCGATGAAAACGTTCCTGAACCTTATATCCAGAGTATTACCACTGATTATGATGGCAAGGCAGTGGCCGGAATGCCCGTTACTTTGAACGGATTGAATTTCAGCCCCGTGGCCGCTGAAAACAAAGTGCTCTATGGCATAGGTTTGGACGCTGTCGCCATTCCGGTTAATGAGTCGACGGAAGAGATGTTGGTTTTCACGGCACCTAACATCTCCCAGACACAGATAAGTATCAGGGTCTCCACCAAAGGTAAGGAATCCAATTCCGTAACCTTGGTATTCACTCAAGCACCGGAGCCTCCGGGGCCTGAAGATACTTGGAGCGATGTGCCTACTCTTGATTTTGCCAAACTTGGCGGCACCACCAAGACAATTGTCGAAGGTGTCGAATGGACTACCTTCCACGGAGTCTGGGAAGGCCAGATGCGTAATATCAACATTGTCCGCACTACTCTGAACGAGCATAATAAACTGGGCATGTATTTCAGCTATTATGACAGCACTTATCCTGAAGGATTCCCTGAATGCCAGGAAGGAGAAGATCCTCGCGATCTTGATAAGAAATGCATTTATATGGATGCGATCGTCGGGACCAACGGCCCTATGGCCTGCTGCCATTTTGCACGTATAAACGGAGAAGTCAGGCGCTCTGCATTGGAAAGCGATAACTATTTCGTGTCCAACTGCGCCTTCACCATCGATGGTGACAAGGTCGAAATAGTCAAGGTTACTGATAATTTTAAGGCCAAAAGGCTTACCAATGCTCCTGACGGAAGTCTCGATCCTCCCGCAAACACTTTGACGGTAGGCTGTGCCGGACCGCTTCTGGTTTGGGAAGGAAAGATCATGGAGTATCCTGAAGATGGTACTGCAGACTTCCTTAACAACACGCATCCCCGTACCGCTTTCGGCCTCTCCAAAGATGGTAAGACTGTGATTCAGGTTGCCGTTGACGGTCGTTGGACCAAGAGTTCATCGACGGAAAGGGCCGTAGGAATGCAAACTCCGCTGCTTTCCAAACTTATGAAAGGCCTCGGCTGCTATAAGGCCATGAACTTCGACGGCGGCGGCGGAACTGCAATGTGGGTTTACGGTGAAGGCAATGCCAGAAACATCGTGAACCGCGTCTGCGAAAACCGCTGGGACTGGAACGGAACCAAACTCCGTCCTACCGGAAATGCTGTTTACATTAAAAGTGATTTGAAGAAATAGCATGCGTCTCAAGATTTTAGAAGCAGGTCTTATTTCATTTCTAATTGTCATATCGTGCTCCTGCTCTCAGGGCGGGAGCCGGTTTGACGACATAAGACCTGTGTCTGAAATCTCCGCGGACCGCCTGGACAACAACTGGCTCCCCTTGGATGCCACTGCCGTTTGCGATACATCCGCCGATGGCGGGCTTACGCTTCAGTATAAGTTCTATTCCAAGGACTGTCTCTGCACATCCAATCCTCTGCTCGTTATCGTAAATCCTGAATCTTGGGAGGTGACTATGAACGGCGGGAAGCCTCTGCCTATGAACAGGGTGCACCTTCTGGATGACGGGGATGCTTGCTTCGAGCTGGGCGGCATGGTGCTGGGCGGAGAAAATATCATTTCGCTGCGCTGCAGCACCGCTCCTTCCGAGAGGCCTTCCGCGTATATAGCCGGAGGATTCGACGTGCTGCCGGACGAGGAATGCACTTGGCTTCTCGCCCCGGCAAAAGTTCTTGGCCTTGGCTCCTGGGCATCGCAAGGCCTGCCTTTCTACAGATCGGACATTGCATACAGGTGCACATTCGAGCTTCCGGCGAAAGTTGGCAGGCGCACTCTGCACCTCGGTGAATGGAAAGGCAGTTTGTGCGAGGTATGGATTAACGGCGAAAAGGCCGGAGACATCCCTGCAAAACACCACAGATTGAGAATAGGCTCTTTCTTGAACCCGGGCTTGAACGAAGTAGAGCTGCACGTTACAGGTGATGGCTTATACGAAGCCTTTACTATAGAATAAAACACACTAAAATAATACCATGACTAAAACAGAGTACTGCACTCCGTATGCAGAAATTATGGAACTGGATGCCAGGGACGTCTTGATGACCTCTATCGATGGGGGTCTTGATGACCTTGGGGAGATTTCCATCATAAGGGATTCCATAAATGGATCCGATGAATTCATTTTCTTCTAACCGTCCTGCCTTATGAAAAAGTTTTTAGTTATTATTGCGGCCGTTGCCGCAACACTTTTTGCAGTAGCTTGCAATAAAGAGCAGAACGCCCCCGATGAGCCTCAGCAGCAGATTGCTGCAGGGGAACAAATAACCATTAACGCATCCATTCCCGCGGATATAACGAAGGTTGGACTTGCCTATACCGGCAGTGGCCTTCACCCTACATGGTCGGCGGGGGACAAGATTCGCCTTGCGGACCATAGCAATTCTTCCAATTACCAGGACTTCACGCTTACCGCCGGCGAAGGAACCCAGAACGGAACATTCTCAGGCACTGCCGTGAGCGCGTCCAGTTTCGACATCTCTCTTCTGACCACAAACTGGCCCGCGGACATTCTTGCGCAGACTCAGGCTGCCGATGAAAGCACCGCACATCTTGGATATCAGCTGACTCTAAGCGGTGTAAGCACTTACGAGGATATCTCATTCACATCTGCATGGGCGAGTTCCAAGGGTGGTAGCTTGGCCGTGTCCGGGGCCCTGCATCTTCAGGTGACTCTTCCCTCCGGCGTGGCCGCTCAGGTGAATAATGTGACGATGGTCGCCGACAAGAATATTTTCGGCGCTACCGGCACCATGACCATTGCCCTCTCCAGTCAGGCGGACAACGGTACTGACAATACCTTAGACGTGTTTGCGACCATACCTTCTACCGGAGTGGTCATCCCATCCGGTACGGCATTGCTGTTCAAGTTCGGCACTACTGATCCCAACCACAGCGTTTACACCCGCTACTATAAGACCTCCAGCGCCCTGAACCTTGCCGGAGGGCAGTTGAACCTCATTGCTCTCACCGGCACCAACACCGACAAATATGCCGGCAAGAATGACGATGGCAGCGCCGAGCATCCTT
>JAILMV010000172.1 GCA_024692185.1 Bacteroidales bacterium
CAGGGGAAGTCAGAATACTGTGACCATTTTCCCGCGTATCTGTCGATGCGGGGGCCATTTCCGCCCTTTTCATTCAGCCCGTCGCCATCTTCCAGTATGAGGAAGGGATTCCACTTGCTGTCAAGGTAGGTGACCTGTATGTTGGCTCTTTCGAGCGAAGGCTCGTCCTGGCGGGCCTTGCCCTCGAAATTCCACCCGTAGGTGGCGCTGCGGCCGTCCATGGCTGCCACCGACATTATCTTCCCGGCGTCCAGCACGTCTTCGGGGCGCTGCGAGGGATGCAGCACCTGCAGGCTCTGGCACCATTCGTACCATCTGTCCAGATGCGAACTCCAAAGCACCATCTTCCTAATGCCCACACCGTCCGGATAGAAGATGTAGGTCTCTTCCGAACAGTCTCCCCATCCGCTCTCCTCGCTCTGGTAGGGGATTTTCTGGTTGACTCCCACGGGGATGTTGCGCCACGACACTACGGTGCGGGCGGGAGAGTTCTCCAGGATGCGCACGCTGCTGAAGTCCGCGTGCTTGTCGCTCATGCTCTCGGTGCATCCCCAGCCGGTGACTTTCTCGCGCTCGATGAACTCGTTGCACATCCAGTTGCCCTTTTCGGTCACAAAGCAGGGAGCATAGGAGATCCCTCTCCAGAAAACTACCTTGTGAGGCTGCTCCGGGCCAAATCCGACAACTACGTCGGGGATCTCTCCCCTCCATCTTTCGTCGAAAGCCTTGTAGTATTTCAGGGGGATGTACCAGGCACCGAATGCAAGGCCATCAGGCCCTGAAGGGAGTACCCGTTGTTCGAATTCAGGCGCTTCCGGACGGGAAAACTTCTCTTTAAGTATCTTTCCGTAGGCCGCCTTCTCTTCATAGATGTTCAGTTCGTCGATGGCACCGTCGAAACTGCTGTATATTGGAATGTCTTTATTTTCGTAGAAACTGGGGGTGGGTACGGGCGTACGGCCAATCCACAGGTCATGGTCCTGCGGAACAGCCGGGAGTTCCAGGTCGAGTTTCGCTACTTCTTTCCCGTCGATCGCCAGGAAGATACCCACGGCGGCACGGAACTGCGCAGTAATCCTCGACCATTCTCTGAGCCGGAGTCCTTCGGGGCTGCACACTTCAACCCATTCGCCTGCGCAGGCAAGCTTGAAATGCACTTTTCCAAGGGCATCCATCCACAACGACCATCCTTCCGGGGCCTGGTTGTTTTGCCTGCATGCTATAGGGCAGGGGCTTTTAGGAAAGGCCACCGGGCATACCCAGACATCTATGGTAAAATGCCTGGATGGCTGGGGGACGTCTGCGGCAGGAACTATTATCCTGCTGTCGAAGCCATCGAAAAATGCCGCCTGACCTTTGATTCCGGGGGCTGCTCCGTCATCGAACGACATCGTAAAGGAAGCGGCCAGTGTTGCCAAGAATATAGCTAAAATGCTCATCGTTTCTGAAAATCCGGGATGGATGTGCCCGAACACACAAATATAGCAATTTGTTTCCTCATTTCAAGGCAAAGAGTTATATTTGTAATATGATACAGACACTAATCCTTTCAGCAATCATTGCATCTTCTCCTATGCAAGCCCCTAAGTTATCGGAAAACAACATTCCCGAAGTAGTAGCAGCCATGACTGACGAAGAAAAGGTCCTTCTGTTGGTGGGCGGCCGTGCAAAAACGTATAATGGCATTGGCAACACTGCCGTGGGTGTCCCCGGTGCCGCAGGGACGGTGAACGGCATTCCCCGTCTGGGTATTCCCAGTATAGTTCTGGCAGACGGCCCTGCCGGTCTCCGCATCTCGGAAAGGCGCGAGGGGGATGAGCGTACGTTTTACTGTACAGGTTTTCCTATCGCGACCTTGCTTGCGTCCAGCTGGAATACCGAACTGGTGGAGAAGGTGGGGGAGGCTATGGGCAACGAGGTCCTGGAATATGGAGTAGATGTACTCCTGGCCCCTGGCGCCAACATACACAGGAATCCTCTTTGCGGAAGGAATTTCGAGTATTATTCCGAAGACCCTCTCCTTTCGGGCACCATGGCAGCGGCTATGATAAACGGTGTGGAATCCAACGGAGTGGGCACTTCGCTCAAGCATTTTGCCCTGAATAATCAGGAACTGAACCGCTTGGCCAATGATGCCAGGGTAAGTCAGAGGGCACTCAGGGAAATCTACCTCAAGAATTTCGAGATCGCAGTCAGGGCCTCCCAGCCCTGGACGGTGATGACTTCCTACAACTATATCAATGGTGTCCATGCTGCGGAGAATACTGATCTGCTTACCAGCTTGCTTCGCGAGGAATGGGGCTTTGAAGGTGCCGTTATGACCGACTGGGGCGGTGGTTACGACGTTCCCGGAATCATCCGTTCCGGTAACGATATGATACAGCCCGGTAGTGACGGGCGCTATCTGGATCTGCTGGGTGCGGTGAAAGATGGCAGCCTTTCTCAGGAGGCTTTGGATGCCTGCGTTACCCGCGTGCTGGAATTGATAGTGAAGACCCCGGCTTTCAAGGGTTATAAAGCTTCCGAGGCTCCGGATCTTAAGGCACATGCCGAAGTATGCAAACAGGCTGCGGAAGAGGGAATCATCCTCCTGAAGAATGCCAAGAATGCGCTCCCGGCAGATCCCAGCCGGAAAGTAGCCCTTTTCGGGACGGCATCCTACGATTTCATAGCCGGTGGAACCGGCAGCGGAGATGTGCACAAGGCCTATGTGGTCAATCTTATGGACGGACTTCGGGCAGCCGGCTTCGAACTGGATGCGGATGTCTGCTCTTTTTACGAATCTTATATGAAAGACGAGGCCGAGCGCTGTGCCATAATCAACAAGAATCATTACTGGTTCCAGGATGCGGAAAGGGCACTGGAGGTCGTTCCCGAGGATGTGATAGATGCCTCCGCAGAGTCTTCCGACATTGCGTTCGTTACGTTCGGAAG
>JAILMV010000195.1 GCA_024692185.1 Bacteroidales bacterium
GGCTCCCAGCTCCTGGCCAGGCTGCAGCTCCAGGAAGGATCGCTTATGATATTCTGATTTCCGATGCCTATCTTGAGCAGCAGTCCGGGCTTGCCTATGGGAGCAGTACCGTCCCCGCTGCCGAAAAAGCATACTTCCACCGCAATGGTATTAATTCCTTTCCTGAGATATGGGGCTATATCCACGGGGTCCGCTTCCTGCCATCTGGGATCGGACGGCGCCGGCCCCCACTGGACCCTCTCTCCATTTACGAATAAACGATATCTGCTGTCCGCTACTATCCAGCCTTTGGCCTCGCCGGGAACTTCTCCCAGCGTAAAATCCTTGCGGAAGAGCACGAAAGTGTTCTGCAAGGTCCTTTCGGATGGATACCATATCCATTTGGCAGGTTCAAGGTTCAGGGCATGCCCATAATCCTGCGCAATAGCTATTGTGCAGAAAAGCAGGGCGGAAAAAACAGTCAGTATTCGTCTCATGGCGATGTGAATATAATAAAAAAAACAGGAGGTGAGGGTAAATTCACCTCCTGAACTACTCAGATTATATTAACTATTAATAACCGGGGTTCTGCCACATTACATCTTCGTTTTTGTAATTGGCGATTTCCTGGCTAGGGATAGCGTAGATGCAACGGTTGGTGCTGCCCATCTTGTAGAGACCGTTCTCGTTCTCATTCCGTTTGAGGAACAGGTCCATGACCTCCACGGCATCGCCCCAACGGACGAGGTCCAGCCACCTGAGGCCTTCGAAGGCGAACTCGACGCGGCGCTCCTTCTTGATAGCCTTACGGAAGGCTGCCTGGTCAGGAGTGGTTGCTGCGGTTAGAGCTGAAAGACCGGCACGGGCACGAACCCTGTTGATGATCTTGAAGGCATCGCCGCTTGCGTTGTATCCGGCCTCGTTAAGGCATTCAGCGTACATCATTAGCACGTCGGTGTACCTTACTACAGGAAGGTTGATGGCAAAGTCGTTGTTGTTCACGGGAACTGCCGTGTAGTGCAGCCATTTGCTGATGTACCAGCCGGTCCGGGGGGCGCTGCCCACGATTACGTCGGCAACCACGGACTGATCCTTGCGGAGGTCGCCGGGCTCATAGGCGTCTATGAAATCCTGGGATACCTCGAGGAAGGCGGATGCACCGGTGAAAGGAGTAAGGGTACCCTTGTATCCGTCAGGCATGAAGGAGTTGCAGAGGATGTTGCCTTCTCCCAGACCGCCGTTCATGAACTGAATTTCCCATACGCGCTCCTTGGTGTTGTTGAAAGCATCGTCGAAGCAATCCTCGTACTTGGTTTCCATGTCGTATTTTCCGGAGCCGATGATGTCGTTGAGTACGGGTGCAGCATCGCTGAACTTGGACTGGAACATATATACGCGGGCAAGGCCTGCTTCGGCGGCATACTTGGTAATCCTGCCAAGGTTCTTTCCGGTCCATTCGCCGGGAAGGAGGTCGATGGCGGCCTTGTATCCATCTTCGGCAAACTTGAAGGTCTCCTGTTGCGTTGAACGCTTGATGGTCTTGACTTCGGCTGCAGTGTACTCTTTATCGTAAAGAGGAACGCCGCCGAAGGATACGCCGAGCTGATAATATGCCCAGGAACGCAGTGCCAAGGCTTCACCCTTGATGGCCTTCTTGGCAGTTTCGTCGGTGAAACTGATTCCATCTATCCTGGAGATGATGGCGTTGGCCCTGGAAATCACTATGTAGAGCTCCTGCCATACATCCTGGATATAGGAACCGGTGGCATCGTCGAGGAACTTGTCGTTCTGGTCCACATAGCCGGCACCCACCTTGGTGTCGTCGCTTCGGGTGATTGCCATACGGAATACACCGCCCAGGTTGTTGTACAGATCCTGCTGCTGGGCATATACACCGGCGATAGCAACCTCAAAATCCGAAGGAGTTTTGTAGAATGTGTCTTCAGTGTACTGTGACTGAGGATCCTCGTTAAGGAACCCATCACATCCGCTGACTGCAAACGAAGCGATGCAGAGTGCGGCCAACACATAAGTTCTAATATATTTTTTCATAACTAACTATCATTTAAAAAGTCAGACTGGCTCCAAATATGAGGCGGCGGCTGAGCGGATAGGTGCTGTAATCCACACCCATACGGGTTGCTCCGCTACCGTTCGTGTTAGATTCGGGAGTATAACCGATATAATCGGAGAAGATATAGACATTGTCCATCGCGGTGTAGATCTTTGCACCCTTGATGGCCACTTTCTTGAGGATCTTTTCAGGAACAGTATAGCTGAGGCTGATGTTCTTGATACGGAGATAGGTAGTGCTGAAGATACGGTTGTCGTCAGCGATACCGCCGCCGGACTGGCCGAAGGCGAAAGGAGTCTCGCCGTCCCATTCCATGTTGATGCCGTGTTTCTTACAGTATTCCACTGGAACAGGGTTGTTGCCGGCACCGTATTTGGCCTCGAAATCAGGTTTGTAGCTGGTGAGCCAATGACGATAGGAATTACGCCCGGAGTTGCCGAGGTTGTTGTGACGTCCGCCGATGTAGAGGATTTCGCCACCCACCTGGCCCTGGATCAGTACGCTCAGGGTGAAATTCTTGTAGCTGAAGCTGTTGGTGATACCGTAGGTCAGATCGGGGAAGTTGTTGCCGCAGACCACCATGTCGTCGGCCGTGATCTTTCCGTCCTTGTTGGTATCCTGATACCTGTAGTTGCCTTCTTCCTGGCCGGCCAGGATAGGAACCGTAGCTGTGCCGGTAGCATCGAAGCAGTCGGAAGTAAGGAGACCGATGGTCTTGTAGGCAAGGAACTGGCTGAGAGGCTTCCCGATTTCCGTACGGTACTTCTGTCCCCAGCTGGTCTTGTCGATGACTTCCTGGCCACCCATGTCGGTAACCTCGTTCTTGTTGTGCGAGAGGTTCACCGAAGTCTTCCAGCTGAAATCCTTGGTAGCGATATTGATAGTGTTGATATCGATTTCGAAACCGGAGTTCTTCACATTACCGATGTTGGTAGTGTAGGAAGTGAAACCTGTGGTATAAGGCAGAGGCATCCCGAAGAGAAGGTTCTCGGTGTTGTTGATGTAGTAATCCACATTCAACTGCACACGGTTTCTTAAAGCTGCGAAATCCACGCCGAAGTTGGTGGACTTGGTGGCTTCCCACACAAGGTCGGGGTTAGGCATGTTGGAAGGAGCAGCTCCGGATACCAGATTGCCGTTCCAGACAGTTGTATAAGTGCCGAGTGCGGCAACAGAAGGATAGTCGCTGCCCATATTGTCGTTACCGGCCTTACCCCATGCAGCGCGAACTTTCAGGAGGGAAATCCAGTCAATGTCCTTCATGAATTCTTCCTTGTTGATTTTCCAACCAGCGGAGAATGAAGGGAAGAGACCCCATTTGTGGTTGGCACCGAAACGGGAAGATCCGTCACGACGCAGACTGGCCGTAAAGAGATACTTCTCGTCATAATTGTAATTAAAACGGCCAAAGAAGGAAAGATTGGTCCAAGCAGTCGCGGAGGTGGAAGCCGTGGTCGGAGTGGGGGCCAGGTTGAGAGTCCTAAGATTCTCGTAGGTCCAGCCCGTTGCGGCCGCGCTGATCACGAAGTAGCTGTTCTTTTCCGCACTCTGACCAAGCAGAGCCGAGAAGGAATGCTTACCTATCTGCTTGTCGTAGGTAAGGGTATTCTGGAAGGTCCAGTCGTCGATTCTGTAGAAGTTACTGTCGCCTTCGCTCTTGTAACCATTCCTGTTGATGTTGCCGGGGAGGAAGTACTCATATTTCCTTCCGTCATAGGTCTTGCTGTACATGGACTTGAACTTGAGGTCCTTGATGATCTCATATTCGCCCCATACGGCAGCATTTATACGGGTATATTCGTACTGGTCGGTAATCTGCACCAGCCTCAGATAAGGGCTGGGGAAGATTTCGCCTACTTCCGTGGAGGAAGGGATACCATTGTCCCTGGTTGCCGCATCCCTGTCCACCAGAGGGGAATGGATGATGGCGTGGTGGAGTGCGGATTCCTTTCCGCCGCCGCCTGCCATGTTGCGGACCGAACGGGAAACGCCGAGGTTGATACCCACGGAAAGTTTCTTGTTCACATTGAGGGATCCGTTGATTCGGGCATTGGCCTTGGTGTAATCGGACCCTACCAGGATACCTTTCTGATCGAGATAACCGGCGGACATGAAGATGGCGCCCTGGTCATTCTTGGTTGCTGCGGAGACCTGGTAGTTCTGGATAGGAGCTGCGCGGAGTACTTCGGACTGCCAGTCAGTGAAACTGTCCTTGGTGGCCCACCAGTCAGGAATCCTGTCAGCGGCGGCCCTTGCGGACATGGGATCGCTCATGGAACCACCCTTGCGCAGGTGATTAAGGTTCCTGATGTACATCTGCTGTGCCACATATTCATATCCATCCTGGAGGTCCATGGTCCTTTCGGGACTCTGAACTCCGTAGTATGCATCGAAAGTAACCGTGGGCTTGCCTGTACCCTTCCTGGTCTCGATAAGGATTACGCCGCTACCGCCTCGTGATCCGTAGATGGCTCCTGCGGAGGCATCCTTGAGAACCTGGATGGACTCGATGTCGGAGGGATTGAGGTCGCTCATATTGTCGCGGGGAACGCCGTCGATTACATAGAGCGGGCTGCTTACGCCGTTGATGGTATTGATACCACGTATGCGCAGAGTAAGGTCTTCACCAGGCTGTCCGCCGGAAGCTGCCGAGGAGTAAACGCCGGCAATCTGGCCCTGGAAGATTTCGCCAATCTGAGCGATAGGACGGTCCTGAATCGCCTCCGAAGTGATTTTGGAGACGGAACCGGTCAAATTAGCCTTCTTGACACTGCCGTAACCGATGACGACACTTTCATTAAGGAATTCGTTGTCCTGTTTCAGAACAAGCGTAATGTTACCTGCACCGTTCACGGTTACAGTTTCTGTCACATAGCCAAGGAAGCTTACCTCGAGCGTGCTCCCTACCGTAGCGGTGAGCGCCCATTTTCCATTGGCGTCTGTAGTTGTTCCATTCGCAGTGCCGACCTCCGTTACATACGCTCCTACGACAGGGACGCTGTTCTCATCGAGAACCTGTCCCGACACCTTTACGATGTCGCCCTGCTGAGCCAGTACAGGCTGGGCCGTAGAGCTGATTGTGGCGGAATTCGCCGCAAGCGAAAGCGAGGATGCCATCAAGCATACCGCAATGGCTTTCCATCTGAAAAATTTGATTAAATGCATAACCGTTATATAATTAATGGTTCGTATGTCCTTTATTCAAGGCCCCAGTAAGTATTGGGCTCGGAGCCCATTACCAGGGTAAGAGTACCTCCGGCCATCACATCCTCATGGGAGATCCAGGAATTGAAATAAGGCTCTCCGTTAAGGAAGGCGGACTGGATATAAACGTTTTCGTCCGAATTGTTTTCGGCAATCACCTCGAATTTCTTTCCTTTGCCCAGATCGATGCTTACCTTGTCGAATGACGGACTGCCTATCTGGTATATTGGTAGTCCGGGGCAGAAGGGATAGAAACCTATGGCGCTGAAGATGTACCAGGCCGACAGCTGTCCGCAGTCCTCGTTGCCGGGCAGGCCTCCGAGACTAGCGTTGAATTTGTTCTTTACCAGCTCCCTGATGAGTTTCTGGGTCTTCCAGGGGGTTCCGGCAAAGTTGTACAGATAAGGAGAATGCATTGAGAATTCATCTCCCACATAGTAGAAGTCATTGGCGAAGAACTCATCGAGTTGTTTCTCGAGTTCTTCCTTCCCTCCCATGAAATCCAGGAGTCCGGGCACGTCGTGGGGAACGAAGAAGGTGATGTTCCTGTAGTAGGTTTCCCTGTCCCTGTCGGTACCTCTGGCCCAGGTGCTTACCGCCTGGTCCTTGGGGTCGCGCCAAGTCCCGTCGCTGTTGCGACCGCGGATTTGCCTGGTTTCGGGATCCAATACGTTCAGATAGTACTTGCTGCGGCCCATCAGCATATCGTAGATGTCCTCCTTCCCCATGTCTTTGGCGACCTGGGCGATGCACCAGTCGTCATATGCGAATTCCATGGTACGGACGCAGGATTCCTTGTACTTGTCGGTGGGAACATAGCCCAGCTTCATATAATCCTCTATGCCTACCCTTGCATCGTAGATGCCGTCAGATGCCTTGGTCGCGTTCTTCATCATAGCTTCCAGGGCCTTGTCCACGTCATATCCGCGGATACCCTTCACATAGGCATCGGCAATGACTGCATCCCCATGGGTACCGGTCATTATGTTGGAATAACCCGGGCTGGGCCATTTGGGAATCCATCCGCCCTCGTCGTAGCTATTCAACAGGCCTGTAATCAATTCATTGACCTTCTCCGGATGAAGTATTACAAGAAGCGGATGCAGGGCGCGGAAGGTATCCCAGAGGGAATAGTCGGTGTACATCAGGCCGGGCATCACCTTGTCCGTGAATCCGCTGTAATGGTAACCGTCTTCCGTAAATTGCCTGGGCAGGAGTTCTATCCTCTGCATTGCGGTATAGAAAATCTTCTTGTTCTCTTCGCTGCTCTCTATCCGTATCCTGCTGATGTTCTTGTCCCATACGGCCTTGCCTTCGCGGGCTATGCGGTCGAAACTCTTCCTGCCTATTTCCTTGGCAAGGTTCTTCCTGGCCTGCTCGAGGCT
>JAILMV010000203.1 GCA_024692185.1 Bacteroidales bacterium
TGGCAACGACGAGACCGTGGAGGCCAATCTCTTCAACTTCATCGAGACCATCCAGGCCGCAAAACCCGGCGTGCCGATGATTTTCATGCAGACCATCTGGAGGGAGAACCGCAACTTCGACCAGAAGGCCGACGAGGCCGAAGCAAAGAAGATAGCCATGGCCGACAAGCTTATGAAAGAGGCTGTGAAGAAGTACAAAGATGTCTATTACATCCCCTCCAATGCCGCTTCCGAGCAGCACGACACCACCGCGGACGGAGTTCATCCGGGCTCCTGGGGCTATAGCATCTGGGCAGATTCTGTGCGCAAGCCCATATTACGCATTCTCAGAAAATACGGCATCAAGTAGTTCCGCGGCCGAGAGACCGTCGAAATAAGAAGAAACTTTTTCCGGGCCCGATTCCAAGGCCCGGTTTATTGTATCGCGCTCGAAGCGCAGGCCTTGAAGCCGTGCAGCGAGGCCTTCCGCGGGCAGGTTCCCGAGGAAGTCGCCGCCGAAGCGAACATCTTCCATAAGTCCGTGACGGACGGACCAGGAGAGTTCCACCGTGCCGCAGGAGAACTTCCGGGAGATTTTAAAATCCGAGGCAGGAGAACGGCCGTAGATCCATTCCCAGCTCCGGAATTTTTCATCCGCCATCTTATCTATGGCGGCCTGCTGTTTTTCGCTCAGCATGACCTCAGCATCCGGGCCTGCCAGAATCGTATGCAGGGCATCCTTCAGTGCCAGCACGTCCTTGAATTGCGGCAGGTAATCCTTCAGGTTCGCAACCTTGCTTCGCACCGATTCGATACCGGCCGCGGAGAGTTTGCTCCCGGGCACGCTGAGCACCCTCTGAAGCACGGATAGATCCACGTCGTACATCAGCGTGCCATGCACCATCAGACGGTCTTTCCAAACCCGCTTCGCATAGCCCGAACACTTCCGGCCATCTACCATTATGTCATTGCGGCCGCTGAGCTCTGCACTTACTCCCAGTTCGCGAAGGGCATTCTGCATCGTGTGCAGATAATCAGGATAATCCGCGTTCAGATCGCGGGACTTTCCAACTATCGTATAATTCAGATTCTGCAGGTCATGATAGACCGCTCCCCCGCCGGTGACTCTGCGCGCCAGGGCGATTCCCTGGCTTTGTAGATAGTCCAGGTCCACCTCGGCATAAGCACTTTGATTCAGGCCTATTATAACTGACGGGGCATTCCTCCAAAGGAAGAATACAGGCTCATCCAGAGGCAGACATTCGAGAGCAAAATCGTCGAAAGCCATATTCCGGCAAGCATCCGTGCAGTTATTTATCAGATATTTCATATCAATTGATGAGGCGGCTCATTATTTATGACGATAATGGCAAGAAATGTAAAAAGTTATCACAAAAATAACTAAATTTGCACTGCCTTTATACGAAAATTATTTCAATCCTATTAAACTTATGGTTAATTATAAAGATTTAGGCCTTGTGAACACCCGCGAGATGTTTGCAAAGGCCGTTGCCGGCGGTTATGCCATTCCGGCTTTCAACTTCAATAACATGGAGCAGCTCCAGGCCATTATCCAGGCCGCAGCCGAGACCAAGTCTCCTGTTATCCTCCAGGTCAGCAAGGGCGCACGTAACTACGCCAACCAGACCCTTCTCCGCTACATGGCCGAAGGTGCTGTAGCATATGCCAAGGAACTCGGCTGGGAGCATCCCCAGATCGTTCTCCATCTCGACCACGGCGACAGCTTCGAGCTTTGCAAGAGCTGCGTCGATATGGGCTTCAGCTCCGTAATGATCGATGCTTCTTCCCTCCCTTACGAAGAGAACATCGCTCTTTCCAAGAAAGTTGCCGACTATGCACACCAGTACGATGTTACCGTAGAGGCCGAGCTCGGCGTTCTCGCAGGTGTCGAGGATGAGGTTTCCGCTGAGGAATCTCACTACACCCGCCCCGAAGAGGTTATCGACTTCTCTTCCCGTACCGGTTGCGACTCCCTCGCAATCTCCGTCGGTACCAGCCACGGTGCTTACAAGTTCAAACCCGAGCAGTGCACCCGCGACCCCAAGACCGGCCGTCTGGTTCCCCCGCCGCTCGCATTCGACGTCCTGCACGAGATCGAGAAGAAGCTTCCCGGCTTCCCTATCGTTCTCCACGGTTCTTCTTCCGTGCCTCAGGAGTATGTAGATATGATCAACCAGTACGGTGGAAAGCTTCCTGACGCTGTCGGTATTCCCGAAGAGCAGCTCCGCGAGGCTTCCAAGAGCGCTGTCTGCAAGATCAACATCGACTCCGACAGCCGTCTTGCCATGACCGCCGCCATCCGCAAGGTTCTTGCAGAGAAGCCCGGTGAGTTCGACCCTCGTAAGTACTGCGGTCCCGCACGTGACGAGATGAAGAAGCTCTACATGCACAAGATCATCAACGTTCTCGGTTCCGACCACAAGGCCGAATAATCAAGTTCGTTCCATTTATGAGCCGACTGGTTTCAGCCGGCTCATTTTGTTTTCCCGCCATTACGGGATGGGCTTATTGCCGGTCATACAGTATCCTCCATGAGGACTCCGTTCAGCAAGCCGAGGCTCGCTTCTCTCCGGCCCCTCCCAACGTTTCCTGCGTGGTCTACGACCACTTGTCTCCGTCGGGCCCCATCCCCCTACCCCTGTCCGGGGGTGGACAGGCCCGCCAGGGGCAGTCCGGCCCCAATCACGCTGTTGAAAATACCATACATGCCGAAAAGTTTTTAATTATTACCGGACTTTTGCTGTTAAGGGATATCCTTTG